>NZ_CAMFHL010000115.1 GCF_945952095.1 uncultured Arsenicibacter sp.
GTTTTAAACTTCCTGGAAGGTCCGGAAAACTCCCGAAATACCCCTCTTAAAAACCCCTATGCGAATCCTGAAAACCCTTTTCCTGAGCTTGCTGGCGTCGGTAGCCCTGGCGCAGCAGCAAGTCGATATTTGTGTCTACGGCGGTACCTCCGGCGGGGTAATTGCCGCCTATACCGCCCGGAAGATGGGCAAAACCGTATTGCTCATTGAACCTGGTCAGCACCTCGGGGGTATGACCTCCGGCGGTCTCGGCCTGACCGATATCGGCAATAAATACGCCATCACCGGCCTTGCCCGGGACTACTACCGGCGTATCGGCCAGCATTACGGCAAGTTTGAACAATGGATTTTTGAACCGCACGTGGCCGAGGACCTTTTTAAGGATTATGTCAGGCGCGGGAACGTATCGGTGCTGTACAAACACCGGCTGGCCGGCGTGAAGAAAAAAGACGGCCTGATTCAGGAAATTGTGCTGGAGCAGTCGGATGCCCCTGCGAAAAAGCAGACTATCCGCGCTAAAATGTTCATCGACTGCACCTACGAGGGCGACCTGATGGCGAAAGCAGGGGTGTCGTATTTTGTGGGCCGTGAGGATAATTCGGCTTACAACGAAACACTGAGCGGTGTACAACTGATGAACGGTCACCAGCTGCCCGACGGTTTGGATCCCTACAAGGTACCCGGCAAACCGGAGTCGGGTCTTTTGTGGGGCATCAGCACGGCTAAACTGGCTCCCAACGGTACCGGCGATAAATCGGTACAGGCCTACAACTACCGCATCTGCCTGTCGTCGGACCCCGCCAATCAGGTGGCCATTACCCGTCCGGCGGGTTATGACTCCACAAAATACGACCTGCTGGCCCGGCTGATGGCGGCCCAACCGCAGAAAAAAACACTGAACGACTACTTTATCTGGAGCGGAATGCCGAACAAAAAAACGGACATCAACAACCGGAACGGCTTTTCAACGGACATGATCGGCATGAACTACCGCTATCCGGATGCAGACTATGCCGAACGGGAGCGCATCATCCGTGACCATGAGCTGTATACCAAAGGCTTGCTGTATTTTGTCGGGCATGACCCGCGTGTGCCGGAAGACCTGCGTAAGGAAATGCGGAAGTGGGGCTATCCGAAAGACGAGTATACGGATACCGGCAACTGGAGCTCGCAGCTCTATGTGCGGGAAGCCCGCCGGATGATCGGGGCGTATGTCATGACGCAGGCCAATTGCCAGGCGAAGGAAGTGGTCACGGATGGCGTCGGGCTGGCGGCCTATACGATGGACTCCCACAATTGCCAGCGGCTGGTGATTGAAAAAGACGGGAAGCTGATCGTTAAAAACGAAGGCAACGTCGAGGTAGGTGGTTTTGGGCCGTATCCGATTTCGTACCGCTCGCTGATTCCGAAAGCAACCGAATGCCGGAACCTGTTGGTGCCGGTCTGTCTGTCGGCCAGCCACATCGCCTATGGGTCGATCCGGATGGAGCCGGCATTCATGGTACTGGGGCAGTCAACGGCACTGGCGGCTGCGATGGCGATTGACGCCAAAACCGATGTGCACCATGTGGACATTGCCCGCCTGCAACGGGAGCTGAAAATGAACCCGCTGGCCGACGGCTCAACGCCTGAAATTCTGGTGGATAACGAAGACAAGGACGGCATTACGGCCTCGGGTGACTGGAAGACCGACAAGAGCAAGGCAGGCTACGGGGCATCCTATCTGGTGTATGAGGCGCAGAACGGGACACCATCGGTGCGGTTTACGCCGACAATTACGCGTCCGGGAAAATATCAGGTCTTTACCTATTTCCCACGGCTTGCCAAAAGCGCTACGGAGCTGGGAATCACCGTGTCTGACGGCAGAGGCAGAAAAGAAATTAAGGTGAAACCCGCTGATATTGTGGTAGTTGGCCAGACATCCGGCGAATGGGTAGCCCTGGGTGAATATGACTTCAGTCAGGGTAAAAACGGCTTTGTAGAGATCGGTGCCAGCCAGCCCGACGGGCCTGTTGTGGCCGATGCAGTCCTGTTTGTTCCGGTACGGAAGTAGAGAAGGTTTTTTTCGGTGTGCTATTTTTCCGAACTTTGAGGAATAGTTCAACGTTGGCCATTGAGAGAGCCACGATTGGCTGCTAAAGCAGATAGTACATTGAAAACAAAAGGATTACGGACCAATAAAGTCAATATCGTTACGCTGGGCTGTTCAAAAAACCTGGTTGATTCCGAAGTTTTATACACGCAGCTCAGAGGAAATGGCTACGATGTGACGCATGAGTCGAAAAAAGACGATGCCAACATCGTGGTCATCAACACCTGCGGGTTTATTGACAACGCCAAAGAAGAATCGGTTAACACCATTTTGCGCTATGCCGACGCCAAGGAGGCGGGCATCGTGGATAAAGTGTATGTGACGGGCTGTTTGTCGCACCGGTACAAGGATGAACTGTCGGTCGAAATACCATCGGTTGATGCATGGTTCGGTACGAATGAACTGCCCCGGCTGCTGAAAACACTGAAAGCCGACTACAAGCACGAACTGGTAGGGGAGCGGCTGCTGACTACGCCGGCGCACTATGCCTACCTGAAAATCGCGGAGGGCTGTGACCGCCCGTGTTCGTTCTGTGCCATTCCGCTGATGCGGGGCCACCACGTGTCGCGGCCGATTGAGGAGCTGCTGACCGAAGCCCGGTCGCTGGCCCGTCGCGGTACAAAAGAGCTGATTCTGATTGCGCAGGACCTGACCTATTACGGCCTCGATATTTACAAAAAGCGTAATCTGGCCGACCTGATGAACCAATTGGCCGATGTCGAAGGCATCGACTGGATCCGGTTGCAGTACGCCTATCCGTCGGGCTTCCCGATGGACGTGCTCGATGTGATGCGTGAGCGCCCGAATATCTGTAATTACCTCGATATGCCGCTGCAAACGGGTTCAACCGAGCTGCTGAAGCTGATGCGCCGTGGCATTACGCGTGAGAAAACGGAAGAGCTGGTGCACACTATCCGTGAGAAAGTGCCGGGCATTGCCCTGCGGACGACCTTGATTGTGGGGCACCCGGGCGAGACCGAAGCCATGTTTGAGGAAACGTATGATTTCGTGGAGCGCATGCGGTTCGACCGGCTGGGTGTGTTTACGTACTCGCACGAAGAAAATACACACTCATTCTCGATGCCCGACGACATCCCGGACGACATTAAGCAGGAACGCGCTGATGCCATCATGGAAGTACAGCAGGGCATTTCCTATGAACTGAACCAGGAGCGCGTCGGAAATACCTATAAAGTGCTGTTCGACCGTAAGGAGGGAGGCTACTTCATCGGCCGGACCGAGTTCGATTCACCGGAAGTGGATAATGAGGTGCTGGTGAAGGCCACGCAGTTTGTGCGTCAGGGCGATTTCGCCGACATCCGCATTACCGAAGCGCACGAGTTTGACCTTTACGGGGAGGTTGTGTAATCCCGTTAACAAAGCATTAACAGCATGACTTGGCGCCAGGGTGAACCTTGGCGCTTTTTCGTGTGTTGTGGTATTTCGTAAACCTTACTCCTTCATGGACTGTCAGTACCTGCCACTTGACGCTACAGGTCAGTTTTCGACTTTTTTCGTAGATTACATTACCCAGAATCCGGCGCTGACGCCGTTCTACAATCGGTTCCCGTCAATTGACGCCTTCGGGCCGCAAATTCAGCAGAAAAAGACGTTTTCCGCCGCACACCGGCAAACGCTGGTTACGGTACTGGAACGGCAGTATGCCGGTATTCAGCAAAAACCGGACTTCTCAGTGCTGAACGACCCCAACACGTTTACGGTTACGTCCGGGCATCAGCTCAATATCTTTACGGGGCCGTTGTACGTGGTTTATAAGCTGGTGACGATTATTAATCTGGCGAAAAAACTGAAGGAGACCTATCCGGATTACAACTTCGTGCCGGTTTACTGGATGGCCACCGAGGATCACGATTTTGACGAAATCAACCACTTCAGCCTTTTTGGCCGTAAACATACCTGGCAGACTACCCAAAAGGGAGCGGTCGGCCGGATGAATCCGGCGGAGCTGGCAGCGGTATTCAAGACCATTCCCGAAAAGCTGTTTCTGTTTGAGGAGGCGTACCTGAAGCATGATACGCTGGCCGATGCTGCCCGTTACTACATGAACGAACTGTTCGGCAGCGAAGGGCTGATTTGTCTGGACGCCGACGATGCCGACCTGAAAAAACTTTTTACGCCGGTACTGCACGAAGAACTGTTTCAGCAGGCCTCGGCCGGACTGGTGCAGCATACCACGCAGGAACTCGAAACACTGGGTTACCACTCCGTTATTTCACCCCGCGACATCAACCTGTTTTATCTCGACGATCAGCTGCGGGAACGCATTGAGCGCAGGGAAAACGGCTCGTTCAGCGTCGTAAATACAAAACTGACGTTCACGGCAGAGGAAATGGACACGCTGGTGGCTGAGCATCCGGAAAAGCTGAGCCCGAACGTGGTTTTGCGACCGGTCTATCAGGAAACCATTCTGCCGAATCTGGCCTATATCGGTGGTCCGTCGGAAGTCCCGTACTGGATGCAGCTGAAAACGGTATTTGATCATTATGACCTGCCGTTTCCGATCCTGATGCCGCGGAACTTTGCGCTGTACGTACCGCGTGTGAGTGCTAAGCGCATCGCCCGGCTGGGTATCACACCCGAAGATCTGTTCCGGAATACCTTTGAACTCAAACGCGATTTTGTGGAGCAACACGCCCATAACGCCCTGAAGTTCGGTAAAGAAAGCAAGCTGGTGAATCAGGCGCTGGAGATGATGCTGCAAAAGGCCATGCTGGTAGACCCGACACTGGAAAAAGCGGTGCTGTCCGAAACCAAACGGTTTGCCAATGCCGTGACCAACCTCGAAAAGAAAATGCGCCGCGCCGAAGAACGGAATCAGGCTGTGGGCGTAAGCCAGCTGCTGGCCGTGAAAAACGAACTCTTTCCCGGCGACGGCCTGCAGGAGCGCAGCGAAAACTACCTGACGTTTTATCTGAACGACAAGGACTTCCTTAAAAAACTACTGCAACACTTCGACCCGTTTGATTTCCGGATGCAGATTTGCCTGGAAAGTTAACACCTGATGCACGACTCCGGAACCGATAAGGCAACGCTGCGGAAAATATATCTGGCGCAACGCAGGGCACTGAGCCGCGACACGGCAGCTGCCTGGAGTACGCAGATTGCCGGGACGGTCAAGGCGCAGTTTCCGGTATGGCAGCAGACGTTTGCAGAACCGGTGCGGGTACATTGTTTCCTGCCTATTGCCCGGCAGAACGAGGTCGATACGTGGCCGGTCATTCGCTGGCTCTGGCAACAGCCGGGGGCAGAAGTCATCGTACCGGTGACCGATTTTACCGGCGGCGGTCTGGCCCATGTCCGCTTGTACCCGGATACGCCCCTGATCACAAACGCGTACGGCATTCAGGAGCCCGACCTGACGCAGTATACGCTGGTTTCACCCGATGCCCTGGATGTGGTGCTGGTACCCTTGCTGGTGGCCGATCAGCAGGGGCAGCGGGTGGGTTACGGCGGTGGCTTCTACGACCGGTTTCTGGCGCAGTGCCGCCCCGATTGCCTTAAAACCGGCCTTTCCTTCTTCGATCCCGTGGAGCGGATAGCGGATACCTTTGCCGGGGATATTGCATTGGACTGTTGTATTATCCGTGACTATATCAGGTACTTTTAGGCTATGTCCTGTTAACCGGCAACTAGAAAAAAGCACTATAAAGTTGTCCGGAAACGGTATATTTGGTTAGTATAACAACGCCCCATATGGTAAGTGCTGACAGGCTCGTCATCGAGAAGCTGAACCGGTTAATTGATGATAATCTGAATAATCCGGCTTTTTCGGTTGATGTAATCTGTCAGATGCTTGGCGTAAGCCGGTCACAGCTACACCGGATTGTCAAGGAACAAAAGCAGCTGTCTACATCCCTCTATATCCGGCGGTACCGCCTTGAAAAGGCTGGTAATTTATTGCTGGACACGGATCTGCGCATCTCCGAAATCAGCGATCTGGTTGGCATTCAGAATCCTCAGAATTTCAGCACCTACTTTATTGAAGAATACAAGGTAAGCCCTACGGAGTACCGGAAACAGTACCAGAAAGCCCCGCAACCTGCCGGATCCCCCCCGCCACAACCTGCCGCCAACCCCGCTATTGGTGCTGAGGCCGTTCTGCCGCCAATACCGGTTAGCACGAAAAAGAAGCAGTGGCGTCCGGTTATCATGGCGGTATTGCTGTTGCTTCTAATCGGTTTTAGCCTGTACCGTTGGTTTTTCAGGCCGTCGGTCAAGACACCGGATACCTCAGAACGATCAATTGCGATGCTGCCTTTTACCCGTTTGGGGATGACAAATGATGACCCGACCAGCGAAGCGATCATGAACGAAATTCATACATCGCTGCTGGGGTTCAGAAACCTGAAGGTGATTTCGCGTTCGTCGTCGGAAAAGTACCTGGGCACCCAGAAAAGCATCTGGCAGATCGGTGATGAACTCCGGGTAGCAACCGTATTGCGGGGCAGTGTACTGAAAACAGCTGATCAGCTACAGGTTAAAGTAGAAATTATGGATACCCGGGAAGATATCCGGTTATGGGCACACACGTATCAGTCGGCCTATAAAAATCTGTTTACGCTGACGGAGCAGATCGTCCGTGATGTAATCCGTGAATTGAACCTGACCAATAGCCCGTCGGCCTCCGAAAAGCTGGCCCATATCCGGACTCATAACCTCAGCGCCTATAATCTGTTTGTACAGGGAAAACAGCTGCTGGTAAGCCGGCTGGAACCGGATCTGATGGAGGCGCGGAACCGGTTTGATCAGGCACTTCGCCTTGACTCCACGTTTGCCGAAGCCTATGCCCAGAAGGCGATTGCCTGTCACCTGCTGATCGGATCTGCGAAAATCGATAACCCGACGCTGAACCGGCTGACGGAAGAAAATGCGCTTAAGGCTATTCAGTTCGACCCCGGCAACAGCTCGGCCTATGCTGTGCTGGGTAGCCTGTATTATTCAACGTACCAGTGGCAGGCCTCTGCCAATGCCTACCGGATTGCCCTGCAATATAATCCGAACGATGCCCAGACCTGTCATTGGTTCAGTCTGCTGATGCGCACCACCGGTCAGCTCGATGAGGCTGTCCGGTACAGTACCCGGGCCATTGCGCTTGACCCGCTCCACCCGGTCATGATGAGTGCGTATATTTCGAACTGTGCCCTGTCGGGACGGTTCGGTTCCGCCCGTACCGGCATTGAGGCGGGGCGCGGGCTGTTTGATAAGTCGTTCGCCTTTCAGCTGGGTATCGCGTATTATTGGCTGGCCCGCGAAGAGTACACCAGAGCCGCAGCCTGTTTCCGGCAGATGATGGTCCTGAATCCGGACGACCGCGGGCAAACTCCGCTATTGCTCTATTGCGAGGCCCGGCGCGGTGACCGGCAGAAGGCTATTCAGTTTCTCCGCGGACTGACAACTGCTACCCCCCGGGCCGATTATGAACGGGCCGTTGTCTATGCCGGGCTGAACCAGGCCGACAGCAGCCTGTATTACCTTACCAAAGCGGCCGGTGGCGGGTATTTCTACCGTGATACCAAGGTCATGCCTCCTTTCAGACAGTACCACAACAATCCCGTGTTTAAGGCTGTTCTGCGCCGGTTTAACCTGCCGGAAAACTAATGGCCTCCTCCTGCAACAATAGACGAAGTTTTTCGGCCTTCTGCAACAATAGACGAAGTTTCTGACACAATAGCAGAGCCCTTTTTACCGGTTTACCCTCACCTTGTAGCCGCAACATAACCCTTGCTGCTACCATGAACTGTGCCTGTCTGTCACGTACGCCTGCCCGCGTCAGATTCCTTTTTTCCGGTTACATGCTGTTGGTGCTGGCTGCCTGTCAGTCCGGTGAGTCCCCGGGGCTGGAACAGCAGCAGACGGCCAATATGCTGTTGACGAAAACGCTGCATAAACACCTGAATAATCAGAACTGGCAGGCGGCCGGTACATTATGTGCCGATCGGATACGCTATCGGGACCGCACTATGCTGCTTGCCGACGTAGAAGAGTCCAGAGCCTGGTTGCTGGACCACTACCGGCACCTGCACTATGCCGGCGAGCGCCGTGCGCTGGAAATCCGGCAGCTTTATCCGGCCGGTAAATACCATGTGATTGTCGAAGGCCTTACCCGGGGCGACCCGCCCGACACTACACGGCCCGTCTGCCTCATTTACACCATCGAATATAACCGGATTACCCGGCTCTATGCCTATTGATTACTTCTGTTTCATCTGTTAGTTAGCAAAAATTATATGAAAAAAAGACCTGTACAATCTATGGCAGCCCTGTGTTTGCTGCTGGCGGTATGTTTGTTACCGCTGACTACCCTGATGGCCCAGACCACAAACTGGACGGGCGGTTCCGGCAATGCCTGGAACAATGCCGGTAACTGGGACAACGGCGTTCCCACGGCAACGCTGAATGCGGTGATTCCGGCGGCACCGGTCAGCCAGCCTGTCATTAGTACAACGGCCGTAGCCAAATCGGTGCATGTGCAAACGGCGGCTTCGCTGAGCATTAGCAGCGCCGGTAGCCTTACTATCAATAGCTTTACGACCATGGGCGGCTACCCTAATGCGCTCTACAATGAGGGAACAATCATCAACGACGGTACACTGATAATGGGCAACCTGGCACCGATTGGCCAGATTGGTGTCCGTAACAGCGGTACATTTACGAATAGCGGTACCCTCACGATCGATCAGGCTACGAATGAGGCACTCATTAATGGAAGTACGTTCACTAATACCGGGACCATTACCATCGGATCGGTAGCTATTGTGGGAGGGAATGCGTTGTGGAATCAGGCAGCGTTTAGTAATTCAGCAGGAGGACGTATTGCTATTGACCGGGCCGGTGGCTCAGCCTTGCTGAATACGGGCGGTAGTTTCGTCAACTCGGCTACGATCACGATCGGTGCATCGGCATCGGTTACCGGTACCGGAATTACAAATGCAGCGTCGTCCACGATTAGCAATAGTATTGGTGCGCTGATTCAGATTGATAATACCGGCAGCACAGCGATACTTACGGCCGGTGTTTTTGCGAATAGCGCCGGCATCCGGATCGGAAGTCTGAGTACGGTTGCCGGACAGGGCATCTCCAACAGCGGATCATTCACAAATGCTTCGGGGGGCAACATCAGCATCAACCGGACCGGTACGGGTGTTGGCGGTGACGGGGTGTTCAATGGTAGTTCCGCAACATTTGTCAACGCATCGGCCCTGACGATCGGCGACGTTGCTTTTGTGGGGCAGGATGATATCTACAATGCGGGTAGTTTCACCAATACTACAACCGGTATCATCCGGCTGGATCGGGCTTTTGGTAATGGCGTCTGGAACCTGCCGAACAGCCGGTTCCGCAACGATGGCAAGCTGATAATCGGCTACGTTACCAATATGGGGGTGGGTATGCTTTGCACCGGTACGCTGTTCATGAACAGTGCAGGTGCCGAAATTCATATTGACCGGGTAACGCGGGGAATGACCAATGTAGAAGTCTTTACCAACGCCGGTCTGATGCGTATCGGGGCCGTTGTTCCTCCGTCTGAGCTGGCTATTCTGAATGTTAAAACGCAATCCGGTCATCAAGCCCTGTTTACGAATCAGGCTTGCGGGATTATAGAGGCGTTTGCGCCGGTTTCGCATCAGGATGGTTCGTTTACCAACGACGGTCTGCTGACGGTAAGCAGTTCACAGATCAGTCAGGAACTGCCTGTATCGGCTACAATAATCAACAACGGAACCATCAGTTATCCGCAGGGCAATCCGATTGCCAATGTGGAAAACAATGACCTGATAATTCCGCAGGTTACCTCCTGTAGTGCAGTATATGCCAATGCGCTTCAGATCGGCGGAAGCAATAGCTTCAGTGTGGGTACGACCTGGTACCGTGATGCCGCCCTGACGCAACCGGCAGGAACCTATAATTCCGCAACGAATACATTTACGGCTAACAACCTGCCTGCGGGGGTAACGATCCTGTACGCTTCGGTAACCGACAATGTCAATATGTGTACCCGGACAGTGGCTGTCGGCGTGAACCAGCAGCAGCCCGGTTCAGCGTCGATCCAGAGTTTGCTGGCGGCTACGTCGGCGTGTCCTTACCGGCTTGAGGCCGTCGCAACGGGGACATCCTTCGTCTTTACGGGGCCGGGCGTCGCTACGCCTGCTAGTGCTTCGGGCGGATATGTGTTCAGTACTGTCTATCGGACCCCCGGAACGTATGCTGTGGCAGGGCCGGACGTCAAAGTGCCCGGCACTTATACGCTGACCGTGACCTCGGCCAACAGCTGCGGTATTGGTACCGCCAGTCAAAGCGTAACCATTTCGGCGAGCCGATGCCCTTAGAAGGCATTAATTAATGCTGCCGGTAATGTACCGGCCGTTGAGTAACCGATCAGGATGGCAACGGCCGGTACGTTTGAAAAACCAGCGCAAAAATCATTGCAGCAGACGGGGTTCCCTGGTATTTTTAGGTGCAAACCGCCTGAAACATGCTGACCACCGAAAAACCTGCCCATAAAAAACGGAGCCATACGATCCGGCACCGGCTCTACCGTGTTCTAGAAACATCATACGGAAAGCGCCGTGGTGTTAACCGCAACTTTAACCTGATTCTGGTCACCATCATTTCATTGAATGCGCTGGCCATTGTTCTGCACACCGTACCGGCGTACAACCTGAAATATGAAAAGCTGTTTTACGACTTCGAACTGTTTTCGGTCACGTTTTTTACCATAGAATACCTGCTCCGGATCTGGGTATGTGTGGAAAACGAAAAGTACCAGCACCCTGTTAAAGGCCGGCTCCGGTACATTTTTTCGACTTCGGCTATCATCGATTTTCTGGCAATTTTTCCTTTCTTCTTCACCTTGTTTGCCGCCGATCTGGCCATTATCCGGATTCTGCGGCTGTTCCGTATTTTCCGGTTATTCCGCGTATCTCGTTATTCGCACGCCTTCCGGATAATTCAGCATGCGGTGGCCGACCGCAAAGAAGAATTGGTATTGAGTGCCGTATTGATTGTATTTATGCTGATCATTGTGTCGAGCCTGATGTATTATGTCGAACACAATGTGCAGCCAAAACTGTTTTCCAGTATTCCGGCTACGATGTGGTGGGGCGTAACGGCCATGACCACCGTCGGGTACGGCGATATTTACCCGATTACGCCGCTGGGCAAGTTACTCGGTGGCCTTGTGGCTATTATGGGGGTTGGTCTGTTTGCTCTGCCGACCGGTATTCTGGTATCCGGCTTTCTGGATCATATCCGGACTACTAAGTCAGCTTCCCAAAAACGGTTTTGCCCACACTGTGGCAGAGAGTTATGATGTTGTAAATTGCTGTTATTCATGTTTTTAGCGTTTGATACGTATTATGCCGGCCACACTGCCAAAACCGTTTGTGTTGCCTTTGAGGACTGGCAAGACAAAGAACCGGCGCACGTGTATACCGAAGACCGTGACGGTATTGAGGACTATGTGTCCGGTGAGTTTTACCGACGGGAGCTGCCGTGTTTACTAAGTTTGTTGGAAAAGATACCGCTTGAGGACGTAACGGCTATTCTGGTGGATGGCTATGTCTATCTGGATGATACCGGTACGTTCGGGTTGGGTGGTTATTTGTATAACGCTCTGGGAGGGCGTATTCCGGTAATCGGTGTTGCTAAAACCAATTTTGCCCGTATCGAAACAGCCAAAAGGGCGTTACTACGGGGTGATAGTCAAAAGCCGCTGTTTATTACGGCTATCGGTGTCGATGTGGACGAAGCAACTGCCCGGATCGGCAGCATGGATGGCCCGTATCGTATGCCGACCTTACTGAAATATGTGGATACCCTGACAAAAGCTTAATCAGTTTCCTCTGCCAGACTGAGTTCCCGCATGGCTTTCAGGCACGTAACGCAAAGGCAGTCTGCAAACTGCGCACGGATATAGGCCCGCTGACGCTCCGTCAGAACAATTCCGGAGCAGGGGCAACTGCCGATGGCTCCAACCCCGCAGCTGAAGGGCTCGCCGCAGCGCGGGCAGGTAGTTGGTCGTGGTTGCATGAGGTTAATTGGGAAACTGTCGTGATGGCGCGACGACGATGGCTGTTTTTTGTCGTCGCGCCATCACGGTGATTAACTCCGTATTCCCATCAGATTCAGGATAAAGGAAAAATCCAGCGCAATGTCTTTCAGCGCCTGAAAACGTCCTGATGCGCCCCCGTGACCTGCCTCCATATTGGTGTGCAGTAACAGCTGGTTCGTGTCGGTTTTCAGCGTCCGGAGTTTGGCGACCCACTTGGCCGGTTCCCAATACTGCACCTGCGAATCGTGCAGGCCGGTGGTAACGAGCAGGTTCGGGTATGCCTTGGCCTCAACATTGTCGTAGGGCGAGTAGGACAGCATGTAGTCGTAATAAACCTGCTGCTTGGGATTTCCCCATTCCTCAAATTCGCCGGTCGTAAGCGGAATGCTTTCATCGAGCATGGTCGTAACCACATCGACAAACGGCACCGCTGCCACAACCCCTTTGTACAGACCGGGGCGCAGGTTGATGACGGCACCCATCAGTAAGCCACCCGCACTGCCGCCCATCGCAAAAAGGCGGTCCATCTGCGTATACCCGGCCTTGAGCAGATGCTCCGAGCAATCGACAAAATCGGTAAAGGTGTTCTGCTTTTTCAGCATTTTGCCATCCTCATACCACCGGCGGCCCATTTCCTGACCACCCCGGATGTGGGCGATGGCATAGATAAAGCCGCGGTCGAGCAGACTCAGGCGCGTCGAACTAAACGTCGGGTCGATGGAGTAGCCGTAGGAACCATAGGCATACTGAAGCAGCGGGGCCGAACCGTCGATAGGCGTATCGTTCCGGTAAACGATTGAGATAGGTACCTGAACACCGTCGCGGGCAGTGGCATAAATCCGCTCCGACACATAGTTGGTCCGGTCAAAACTGCCCAGCACTTCCTGTTGCTTCAGAAGCGTTTTTTCGCGGGTATCCATGTTGTAGTCAAACGTGGAGCCCGGCGTGGTCAGCGACGAATAGCCGAACCGGAGCACATTGGTATTGAAATCGGCATTGACTGAAATACCGGCGTCGTAGGCTGGTTCGCCGAAATCAAGGTAATGCTCTTCCTGCGTTTGCTGATTAATCACCCGCAGCTGCACCAGTCCCTCGCGGCGTTCGCCCAGCACCAGGTGGTTGGCAAATACTTCCATCTGCTCCAGATACACATCCGGCCGGTGCGCAATCACTTCCTGCCAGTTTGCCTTATCGGCCTGCAACCCTTCCTTAACAGCCATGAGCCGGAAGTTTTCGGCCTCGTCGTTGGTCCGGACATAGAACGTATCCCGGAAGTGCTCCAGGCTGTATTCATGGCCCCGTTCACGCGGGTAGAATGTCACAAAGGCCGCAGTCGGCTGGCTGGCGTCAAGCAGCTGGTATTCCGTCGAAACGCCGTTATGGTCCGACACAACGGCAATGTATTTTTTCGACTTCATCCGGTACAGGCCCATGTAAAACTGGTTGTCCTGTTCTTCGTATACCAGCACATCCTGCGCCGGATCGGTACCGAGTTCATGGCGGTAGACCTGGTAGCCCAGCAGCGTTTGCTGGTCGCGGCGGATGTAGAACAGGTGCTTGTTATCGGCTGCCCACGCATAGCTGCCGCCTTCCGTATCGGCAATGCTTTCGGGAGAAATGCCACCCGTTTCCAGGATCTTAATCCGGAGTGTATAGTTACGACGGCTGACCGTATCTCCTCCGAAAGAGACCAGATCGTCGTTATCCGAAATTTCGTAGCCGCCCAGGTTGTAGTAGTCGTGGCCTGCTGCCAGCGCGTTACAGTCAAAGAGTATTTCTTCTTCTGCTGCCAGCGAACCTTTTTTGCGGCACAGAACCGGATATTCGCCGCCGGTTTCGAAGCGCGAGTAGTAAAAATAGTCCCCGTCTTTGTAGGGCACCGACTCGTCCTGCTCCTTAATCCGGTTTTTCATCTCCGTAAATAAGGCTTCGCGGAACTCCTTTACGGGCGCCAGCACCTGTTCCAGATAGTTGTTTTCTGCGTTGAGGTAGTCGATTACTTCCGGATTTTCGCGGTCGTTGAGGTAATAATATGGGTCAATACGGGTATGCCCGTGGGTAGTCAGTTCAGTTGGTTTGGGAGCCGCCACGGGCGGAGTCAGCGTATTTGTCATGGTAAAAGGTACTGATGTATGTGTTTAACACCGCTTTGAGCCGGAAAGGTTGCCGCTGCTGCCCGGCTCCGGTCATCTCGCCCGTAAAAAACGGAAAATAGCTGGTAAAATGCGGAGAAAATCCTACTTTTCAGCAGGTAAAATGATGGTATGATTGTTTTCTATATACTGGCACTCCTTGCCGAAATTGTCGGCACCGTCGGCGGCTTCGGCTCATCGCTGTTTTTTGTGCCGCTGGCGATTCACTTCTTTGGGTTCCACCGTGCGCTGGGCATTACGGCCATGCTGCACCTGTTCAGTAATGTGTCAAAAATCGCGCTTTTCAGGGAGGGCATTGACTGGATGCTGTTTATAAAAATCGGCGTGCCGAGTATCCTGTTGGTAATTGCCGGTGCCTGGCTGTCGCGTTACATTCCGGGCGAAACAGCCACGTACGTACTGGGTATATTTATGTGTCTGTTTGCCGGATTTCTGCTGCTGCGGCCGGACTTTACCATTCAACCGACGAATACCAACGCGGCTGTGGGGGGAGGGCTTGCGGGCTTTATGGCGGGTCTGGTCGGCACAGGCGGGGCAATCCGCGGTCTGACACTATGCGCGTTCCGGGTGGATAAAGCGGTCTTTCTGGCGACTTCGGCGCTGATTGATCTGGGCGTCGATGCTACCCGTTTCGGTGTCTATGTCGTACAGGATTATCTGGCGTCGGACGACCTGATGCTGGCAATACCGCTGTTACTGGTATCGGGCGCCGGTTCGTATATCGGCAAAATCATACTTGACCGGCTGACGTACGAGCGTTTCCGGTTTATTTCACTGCTCCTGATTTTACTGGTAGGGTTGTATACGCTGCTGAACCCGTAAGGATTATTTCAGCTGTAGCATTTCAAAGGCCTTTTCCGCTGCCGACTGCTCGGCTTTCTTCTTCGAATAGCCGCTGCCGGTGGTGTAAGGCTCATCATCAACCAGTACCTGCGCGATAAACTCGCGGTAGTGGCTGTTGCCTTTTTCCGAAATAATTTCAAACCGGATTTCCTTGCCTTCGCGTTGCGCCCATTCGATCAGACGGCTCTTGAAGTTTGCGTTGTTGTTGACAACGGCGTCAAGGTCATAATGCGTCAGCAGTTCTTTCAGGATAAACCGGCGGGTAAAGCGGAAGCCTTTGTCGAGGTAAACCGCACCGACAAGGGCTTCGAGCGCATCGCCGTACATGGATGTACGGGCGGGAAGATTCCGGGTCCGGCTTCCGTCATATTCAATAAGCCGGTCGAGCCCGATCTTCCGTGAAATGCCGTTAAGCACTTCCCGGTTGACGATGCGGGAGCGGATTTCAGTCAGGAAGCCTTCGTCCTTGTAGGGGTATTTCTTAAAGAGAAACTCGGCGATGACCATGCCAAGCACGGCATCGCCCAGATACTCAAGACGTTCATTTGACTCGCGGAAACCCTGAATAACTGTCTCTTTCGAGGCAGACGAGTGGCGCAGCGCCATTTGGTACAACCCTATATTAGAAGGCCGTTCGCCGATAATGTGCGTAATAGACTTCTTCAGCTTTTGTTTTGACTCAAGGTCAGCAAGCCGGAGAAAACTCAGTATGGGGTGAAAAACGCTGCGCGACAAGGCCAACTGCACTATTCAGAAAGTTTTCGGAAAATAACGGAAGCATTATGCCCACCGAAGCCAAACCCGTTGCTCATCACCGTTGTCATTTTACGGGGCTGGGCATGATTCAGCGTCAGGTTAAAACGCGGATCAATTTCAGGATCGGCCGTAAAGTGGTTAATGGTTGGCGGAACGATCTGGCGTTCTAACGCAAACAAACACGCAATGGCTTCAACCGCACCGGCGGCACCCAGTAAGTGGCCGATCTGCGATTTGGTTGAGCTGATGTTCATGTTGAACGCATGCTCACCAAATATTTTCTCAATCGCCTTCAGCTCCTGCGGGTCACCAATCGGGGTTGATGTACCGTGTGTGTTAATGTAATCAATGTCTTCAGGCTTGATGCCGGCATCCTCCATCGCATCCTGCATACCCAGATAGGCGCCTAAGCCATCAGGGTGCGGGGCTGTGATGTGATAGGCATCGGATGACATACCGCCACCGATCAGCTCGGCGTAGATTTTGGCACCACGCGCTTTGGCATGTTCGTATTCTTCCAGAATCAGGGCACCGGCCCCTTCTCCCAGCACGAATCCGTCACGGTCTTTGTCGTACGGACGCGATGCTGTTTCCGGCGAATCGTTACGCTCCGACAAGGCACGGTTGGCATTAAAACCACCGACACCGGCACGGGTTACTGCCGCCTCTGAACCACCGGTTACACAGATGTTGATCCGGCCGAGACGGATGTAGTTAAACGCATCGATCATCGCGTTCAGACTCGACGCACAGGCCGAAACCGTTACGTAGTTTGGTCCGCGGAAGCCGTAGCGCATCGAAATCTGACCCGGCGCGCTATCGGCAATCATCCGCACGATGAAGAACGGATTCAGTCGTGGCGTACCGTCGCCCTGGGCATAGTTGATGACCTCTTCTTCGAATGATTTAAGGCCGCCAATGCCGGAACCCCAGATTACACCGACTTTATTTTTGTTGATGGTATCCAGATTTAACCCTGAATCACGTACTGCCTGATCGGCAGCGATCAGCGCATAGTGCGTGAAGGGATCCATCTTGCGGGCATCCTGACGAGGAATGTACTGTGTCACATCCAGTCCTTTCAATTCACAGGCAAACTGTGTTTTGAATTTGCTGGCGTCAAATTTGGTGATGGGGCCAGCACCACTGGTACCGGCAGCTAAATTATCCCAGTAAGTAGGAACGTCGTTGCCAATCGGTGTTAAAGCACCGAGGCCCGTCACGACAACTCGTCTAAGCGTCATACAGATGGACTGTAGGGGAAAAGTCAAAAGAGCTCATTCTGAACTCTGTAAAGTAACAGGAAAAAGTTTTATAGTTGTAGAGTGAGACCAGCCTACAGAGTTGTTTTAGCGAACGCTGAACCGTAACAACTCTACAACTGTAAAACATAATTACTTACCGGCGTTTTCTTCCAGGTAAGAAACTGCCTGACCAACTGTACCGATGTTTTCGGCCTGATCGTCAGGAATAGAAATGTTAAATTCTTTCTCGAATTCCATGATCAACTCAACTGTATCCAGTGAATCAGCACCCAGGTCATTAGTGAAGCTTGCCTCAGGGGTAACTTCAGACTCTTCTACACCCAGTTTTTCAACGATAATCGCTTTAACTTTAGTTGCAATTTCCGACATTTTAGTAGTCCATTGGGGTTAAAAAACGACGCAAAGAAAACCATTTATCTCCTTATTGTCAAACAATTTTTTGGATGGTGAAACGTTAATTTCTTTTGTTAGTTAGTGGTTTATCTTATTTATAGTCAGTAGATTATAGAGCTAAAAAAGGTAAATTGACCGGCATGCTCCAACCAGGCATTCCTATGGAATTATCCACTTTTCCAGTATAAAACCTGTTCTTGTCAAGCAGGAGTGACCAAAGAATCATTGGCTTTTTGCAAACTTTGCATTTCCAGGAAAATCCGTAAAACATGCAGTTAACAAAGTTAAAACATACCGATTCGTCCGGCTTTTTTCTGATGGCGGGACCCTGTGCCATCGAGGGGCGTGATATGGCATTACGTATTGCTGAACAGAT
Source organism: uncultured Arsenicibacter sp. (assembly GCF_945952095.1). Classification (GTDB taxonomy): domain Bacteria; phylum Bacteroidota; class Bacteroidia; order Cytophagales; family Spirosomataceae; genus Arsenicibacter. The sequence goes on from NZ_CAMFHL010000115.1 coordinate 17,951, forward strand.
TGTAACAATCACCGATAAGCTCCGTATACCCTATATCTTCAAGGGATCCTACCGCAAGGCCAACCGGACAAAAGCAAACTCATTCACCGGTATCGGCGATGAACTGGCCCTGTCAGTGCTGGCTGAAGTAGGCCGCACGTTTGACATCCCGACAGTGACTGACATCCACGAATCTGACGAAGCCGCCATGGCAGCCGAAGCGGTGGATGTACTCCAGATTCCGGCCTTTTTGTGCCGGCAAACGGAACTACTGGAGGCAGCGGCCAAAACCGGAAAGGCCGTCAATATCAAAAAAGGCCAGTTTCTGTCAGGCGAAAGCATGGGCTTTGCCGTTGAAAAGGTAAAATCAGTAAACCCTGACGCTACCGTGATCCTGACCGACCGCGGTAACTCATTCGGCTACGGCGATCTGGTTGTTGATTACCGGAACATACCGGCGATGCAGCAGTTTGGCGTACCGGTAGTGATGGATTGTACGCACTCGCTGCAGCAGCCTAATCAGGCATCGGGCGTAACGGGCGGTAAACCGGCGCTGATTGCTACGATTTCCAAAGCCGCTATCGCTGTCGGTGCCGACGGCCTGTTTATTGAAACACACCCTGTCCCGGCAGAAGCCAAATCAGACGGTGCCAATATGTTGCCACTCGATCAGCTGCAAGGTCTGCTCGAACGGCTGATGCGGGTCCGTGAAAGTATTCTTTAAGGCTTTACCCGTATATCGACCTGCGTAGTATCGTCTTCTCCGTTGTCGGTGCCGTTATTGGGCGTAGAGTCGGGGTCGGAGGGCGAAGCAGCCGTGATCTGAAGGTTCACCAGGCTTTGCCCGCTGACCGTTACCTGTGTCCGGAAAATCAGCTGCGCCGTGCTGTTTGCGGCCAGGCTGCCAATGGTTGCCGTCAGCGTATTGCCATTCTGACTGAATGCATTACCCGGCACAAACTGCTGACCCGCCGGTAGATAGGCCGCCAGGTTAATGTTACCGGCGGTTGCTCCTCCTGCATTAGTCACAAAAACAGTGTAAGTAAGTATGTCGTTCAGGTTAGGTGCCCGGTTGCTGACGACTAGGCGGACCGATAAATCAGCCAGATTTGGGTCCGGAGCCGGCTGATTCGACTGGACAGCGGGGACCGGAAACTGGTTCGGGTTTGGTGAGGCATAAACGGCCGAATCGCTGACCGGCGTTGTCCGGATGTCAGTAATGGCAGCATCGTCTTCCCCGTCGGCGGTGCCGGAGCCCGGGCGGCTGTCGGGATCGGTGTTGTCAACCTGCATGATTTCGGCGGCATTCCGGTAAACGCCCGAAGCCGTGATCCGCACCCGGAAACTGGCCGATACGGTCGAACCGGCCGGAATCTGCGTAAAAGTAGCCGACACCACCCCATTCTGATGAACAATACCCGAACCGGCATCAAACACCATATTGGCCGGTAACCGATCCTGCACCACCACATTTGTAGCCGTTGCCGGTCCCTGGTTCAGAACACGCAGCGTAATCGTTGCTGTATCGTTAATCGGTACGGTCCGCCGGCTGGCCGTCTGCGTCAGCTGAAGGTCGGTGGGCGTGGGTGGGGTACCGATCTGAAAAATATTGGACGGTACGCCGGGCACGACCGGATTGGTCGCTACCACGCGGATCCGGTAGCTGCCGGATGTAACCGAGCCCGGCAGGTTTACGGTAATCGGGCTGCTGCTGCCGCCGCCCAGCAACGTTATGAAACGCCCCTGCGCATCAAGCAACTGCACCTGCCATTGATTATCGTTATTGAAGGTTCCGGTTGTGACAAAGGCCACCGTCACGCTGCTGCCTGCCTGCATCACTTTGGCGACCGGGCCGGTAACCGCCAGCTGATCGGGCAGCACCGGTGTAGCAGACTGGAAAAATGAATTGTCGAGACTCGTGTTCCAGTTACGGGCAAACCGTGAAAGCCCCATATCGGCCGGAATACTGTTAGGATTCAGGTAATAGTACGGAAAGGGCGTCACCCGCTGGCTGTTGCGGAAGTGAACGTCCACCGTACCGGCATTCCGGTTGATGATCGTGTCGTTAAATGGACCCAGAAAGGCATTAAGTCCGCCGGTATTGACAACCTCAATCTGTTTGGTGATCAGATCCGGTTTGTTGACCGAACCGTCAAACGAGGCGCGGGCAATCATCCACGGGACGTTCCGGTTGTTAAAGTCCTGACGGCTGCGCTGGATCAGCTGCCGGAGGCGGTCGGCATAGAATGGTACACTGCCGCTGCCGTTATCGCCGTATTCGGCTTCGCCCTGATGCCAGAGAACGGCCCGTACGCCGCCCGTTGACCCGTAATACTGCAACAGGTTTTTGAGGTTGGTATACGGCTGTAGGTTAGGCCAGTCGCCGTTACACCAGTAGCGGTTACAGGCCGGAATGCCGTTAGCGGTATTAATCCAGTTTTCGATCGTCGATGAATCCCAGCCGGCGTCGTAGAACGCAACCGGCACATTATAGCGGTTGACAATATAATCACCCAACTCGCCCCATCCCCACGAACTTTCGCCCATCGGGAAAACACGCCGCGTGGCCGACAAGGCCTTGTAGGTCGGATAGGGCATCGGATCGCCGGACGAAAAAAGCGGCGAGTTGCCGGGCGGGTAATAATGGTTGATCGTATCGATGGTACTGACGCGGTCGCTGATGGCGCCGAGGTCGTTATCGCCGATCCCCAGACCACGGGAGTTCGACTGCCCTGCGG
>NZ_CAMFHL010000116.1 GCF_945952095.1 uncultured Arsenicibacter sp.
GGAAGCTGCGGTGTAAACGGTGATGGGGCTCGGTCCGGAATCTGTTCAGGTCGCCGTAATCGCGCACGGTAACGTTTTTATTTAACCGGCTGGTTGACGGCTCCGTACCGGTCGTCGGGCCGGGCACCACCTTGTTGGTATTAACAATGTAGCGCGAAAGCGGCAGCGTCAATGCCTGGCCGGTGCCGTATACCCAGATGGCCGACACCCGCAGGTGCTTGCCGAGATCATACATCCCTACCACCGACAGGTTATGCCGCCGGTCGTAACGCGGGAAAAAGACCTTGCCGTTGTTTAGCTCATCAAACTGCCATTTCGTCCACGACAGCGTGTAGCCAAGCCAGCCCGACAGACGACCGGCTTGTTTCTGGAGCATCACTTCGGTACCATACGCCCAGCCGCGTCCGGCGGTTATGTTCTGCTCCCAGCCAGCATTACCGCTCAGCGGGTTCATGAACGTCGCGCCCTGCCGCAGGCTGATGATCTGGTTCATGCGCTTGTAATAGCCTTCAACGGTCAGCGTGAAGCCCCGCTGCCCCGATCTGGTACTGATGTCTTTGGCAACGCCGGCAGCCACCTGCTCCGACTGCTGGGGACTCACCTGCCTGGTGGTCGGTACCCAAAGGTCTGTCGGCAGCCCCGGACCCGTGTTCGACAGAATGTGAACGTACTGGTTCATGCGCGCATACGACGCCTTCAATGACCATTGGCGCGGCAGCACATACGCCACCGATGCCCGCGGCTCCGGCCGCAGAAACTGCACTTCAGGATGGGCATAGTGGCTTATCCGCAAACCGGCCTGTATCCGCCAGCGGGCATTCGGCGACCAGGTGTCCTCGGCATACAGCCCGCTTTCGACCGCATTGGTCACTTGTACGCCACCCATCTCCGCATCACCCGACGCATCCTGCACGACTGCTCCCGGCTTGAATTGGTGCCACGTACTTGCCACTCCGAACCGGAGCTGATGCGTTTTACCGGCCGACCAGTTCCAGTCGTATTTAAGCGTAAGATCACGGATGGACGACAGGTATTTCAGCTGAAAAACACGGCTGAGCGAATCAAAGGCGATACTCTCCTGATTGCCCACCTCAAGCTGGTAGCTGCTCCAGGCAAGCGAGGCCGTTGAGGTAAGCCGGTCTGTATACTGATGCTGCCAGCGAAGATTTCCTACCCGGTTACCCCAGTTCAGGGCCGATTTATAGCTGGTCGTGTTCTGAGACCGGCTGCTGGTGAAATCATCGTAGCCGGTATAGCCGCTCAGACTTAGTTTATCGCGGTCGGTCAGTTGCCAGGTAAATTTCATGTTGATGTCGTAGAAGTACGTTTTCGACACCATATTGCCCGGCTTTTTTGGCTGAATCAGTGACGATAACAAGCCGTAATAACTCCGCCGGCCGGAAATCAGAAAGGTAGCCTTACCGTTGGCAATCGGCCCGTCGAGCGTAAACCGCGACGCAATCACCCCGACACTGCCCTGGCCGTGGATCCGGTCCTTGCTCCCCTCCTTCATGGTCGTTTCGATAACCGACGACAGCCGGCCGCCGTAGTTGGCCGGAAAGCCGCCTTTAGTCAGCGAGACGTTGCGGAGCACATCGCCGTTAAACACCGAGAAAAAGCCGAACAAGTGACTGGGATTATAGACAATGGCATCGTCAAGAAGGAACAGGTTCTGATCCGGTCCGCCGCCCCGGACATACATATTGGTGCTGCCTTCCGAGCTTTTCTGCACCCCGGGCATGAGTTGAATAACTTTCAGCACATCCCGCTCGCCCAGCAGTGCCGGGATTTTTGCCAGCTGATCAACCGGAACGTTCATCTGGCTCATATTGGCCAGTTCACTGATTTTCGGAGCAGCCACTGAGCTTTTGATCACCACCTCCTGAAGTGTTTGTCCGGCCATCAGCCACACATCCAGCGTTGTGGTGGCAGAAACGGCCCTTGCCTGTGGTTCGTACCCAACCAGCGAAAAGAGCAGCGTCAGATCAGGGCTGGCAACGGGATGGGGTTGGGTCAGGCTGGCTTCGGCCTGCGGGTCAGGGAGGTTGATGACATAGTGCCCGCCGGCATCCGTAGTCGTTGCGTACTGCCGGCGATCGGCCTGACGGCTGGCGGTTGTGTACACATTTACATTCGCCAGCGGCTTGTTGCTTTCACGGTCGCGCACATACCCGCTGATCTTCCGGGGCGATTGTGCCATCGTTAACGCACTGCAAAAGAGCACAATTACGGCAAAGAGCGTAGATTTTACACCCATTGTATAGTTATTCTATATAGGACAAGTTACGTTAGTAAAAATAATGAAAGATATTGGAAACTAAATGCACAAGTCCCGAACGGGTTACACTTTTTTATTCAACACTATATCAGCATATTAATATAATTCAGCAAAACCGTATTCTTATACTTCATCAGATCTATAATTCGTTTCCGGCCTTCTGCCTGCTTTCCTGACCGCCGGTCCGCATGCGCTTTGTTTTTTAGGCTCAGAATGCCAAATTGCTTTCGTATTGGCCCTGCACAGTCAACAGCCGTATCCATTTTCTTAAACCAACCATAGCAGTAACTCCGCATGACTCCTGTTATCGAACTTCAGCAGCTTGAAAAATACTACGGCTCCACGCATATCCTGAAAGGGATTGACCTGAGCGTATCGGCAGGACAGGTAATCGGCTACATCGGGCCGAACGGCGCCGGTAAGTCCACAACGATCAAAATTCTGATCGGCCTTATTCCGGACTTTCTGGGGCAGGCCTCGGTGCTGGGCATGGACGTACGTAAGGACGCTCTGGAAATCAAACGGAGGATCGGCTATGTACCCGAACTGGCTTCTCTATACGACTCTCTCACACCGCTGGAGTATTTACAGTTTATCGGTAAGCTCCATAAGCTCGATCCGGCCATGGTCGAACGCCGGACTATGGATTTGCTGCGGCTTTTTAACCTCGAAGGCAATGCCAGCGACCGCATGACCACCTTCTCGAAAGGCATGCGGCAGAAAGTACTGCTTATTTCGGGCCTGTTTCACAACCCTGACGTGGTTTTCCTCGACGAACCGCTTTCGGGCCTCGACGCCAATGCCGTGGTACTGGTCAAGGAAATCATCCGGCAGCTGGCCGACAGCGGTAAAACCATTTTTTACAGCTCCCACATCATGGACGTTGTCGAACGGATTTCTGACCGTATTGTCATCATCAACCAGGGACAGATTATTGCCAACGGCAGTTTTGAGGAGCTCAAGGAGCTACGCACCAGCGGTTCACTCGAACAGTTATTTACTCAGCTGACCGGCAACGACGAACAGGCCTCCATTGCCGGTGCGTTTGTACAGACCATTAACCAATAACCCGCCATTCCGCTATATGCAAGGTTTACTGCTCATGATCCTGTCCTGGATGCGTCCCCTTTTCCGGAGGCTCGGCGCTGATCCGGATCAGGTAGAGGCCATCGTGGCCCTGAAAATTACCCTCGATAACCGACGGACGTATACAGCGTTCGGACAACAGCAGCATAAACAAAAAGACCGCTCCAACAGCTTCTGGCTCATGTTGCTGCTCTATGCGTTTATGGGCTCATTCGGTTGTGTGGTCCTGATCGGCGTCTATAATCAGGCACCGATCTATGCCCTCAGCTTTTCGTTTGCGATCCCGATGCTGCTGATCGGGATGGCGCTGATCAGCGACTTCTCCTCCGTACTGCTCGATTCGTCCGACAATGCCATCATTCTGCCGTGTCCGGTCAACGGCCGCACGCTGCTGATTGCGCGCATTACCCATATCTGCCTGTATTTGCTGCTGATGTCGATGGCGGCGTCTATTGCCAGTGCCGTTGTCATTGCCATCCGGTTTGGCATCGGCTATAGCCTGCTCTATACGGTCTTTATGCTGCTGAGCGCCTTGCTGATTATCTTCCTGACCAGCCTGCTCTACCTGCTGCTGATGCGTTTTACAAGCGAAGAAAAGCTGCGGGAGGCAATTATGTATGTGCAGATTATCGTGGCCATTTTTTTCTATGCGGGTTATCAGGTTCTGCCGCGCATGATCAGCGCCACGGATAATCTGATTCAGCTTAGTGTGCAGTGGTGGCATTATCTGCTGCCTCCGGTCTGGTTCGGCGGAGCAATGGAAGCCTTCCTGACGCCGGTTTTCGACCCGCTTCACCTTTCCCTGCTGGCCCTTGCCGTGCTGACGCCTTTTGTCGGGCTGTGGGTCACCGTTTCCTATCTGACCCCGCTCTACAACCAGCGCATTGCGTCTATCGACGTTGATGCACGGCCCCAACACAGCGGAACTATTCAGCCGGAGACTGCCAGCCGAAGTGACCAGCTTGCGCAATGGTTTACCGGAAGCCCGCTCGAGGCGGCCGGTTTTGCCCTTACCTGGCGGATAATGCTGCGCGACCGCCAGTTTAAGCTCAGGGCCTATCCGTCGATCGGGTACATGATTGTCTTGTTTTTTATGTTTGTCTGGCGCACAGGCGGAAGCCTTGACGACGGCGATATCGGTACGTCCTTCGCCTCTGTTCTGCCCTTATATTTCTGTACCTTACTGCTGGGAAATGCCATCAGCCTGCTCCGCTATTCTGACCAGCATAAGGCAGCCTGGGTCTTTGTGAGCACCCCGCTGGAAGAGCCTGGTCAGGTCATGCTGGGCGCCGTCAAAGCAGCCATCATTCAGTTACTGCTGCCGGTTCAGGTCGTGGTATCAGCCTATGTGCTGTACGTGGGCGGGATAAAGTCACTGGACGATGTACTGCTGACCACGTTTGTCAACATCAGCATTGCCTTTCTCTACGCCATCGGCAATGGTTATTTTCTGCCCTTTTCGTCGCCGGTCGGCGAAATGACAAAGGGTGCGAACGTAGCCCGCACCCTGGTAATTATGATGATGGTTGCCGTATTAGGCGCAATGCACTGGGGACTAAGCAAACTCCCTTATGGTGTCTGGGCCGGCATTCCGGTTATGGCCGGTATCGCCTACGTGTTGCTCCTTCGCATCCGCAACGCAGACCGGGAAAAATTTACGGTGTCGTAACGGGTTTATACGAGACAAAGAATGTCAGCCAGGTACGGCGCGCCAACCGGAAAAAGTAAGGCGTCAGCACGATCAGGGCAGGTACCAGCCCGATCAGAAAATAATCGACATCAACGTTGAGCCATACGACAGACACCAAAAAGGCAATCACCGTAAACGCAGTGTAAAACGCATAGCTCACGAACATTGAGCCCCAGTAAAAACCAGGTTCAGGTATCAATGACAGGTGGCAGTGCGGACAATGTGTGTGCATTTCGTCGAACTTGCGGGTAAATGCACTGGACTTTACAAAGAAGTCGCCTTCGTGGCAACGAGGACACTTGTTGTATAAAACGCTATATAACGGGCTATCTTTCAGCATGGCTTTCAGGAATTAAGGTCTTCAGCAGTCGGGTCAACCAATGGCCTGACTGCTGATACAAAGGTACTTTACCCCTGCTGCGGCATCAAGGACAGACCAACGATCTCATGGTACAAATCAACGGTTTACCTGAAGCGAGGCTCTGAATTCAGCCGGTGTCTGACCGGCCTGCCGGCGAAAGAAGCGAACAAAATAGGACGGGTCTTCAAAGCCCAGCTGATAGCCGATCTCCTTAACCGAGCGGGACGTATGGGTCAGCAGCCGCTGCGCTTCAATCAGGACGCGTTCATAGAGCAGCTGGCTGGCCGTTTTCCCGACCACTTTCTTACAGATCTGGTTCAGGTAATTGGGGCTCAGGCTCATTTGTTCAGCGTAAGTCTGCACATCCCGCACCGTCAGAAACTGATCTTCCAGCAACTCTTCATACTGCCGGACCCGGTCATACAGATGTGTATCCGGCCCGATCCAGCGTTCACTGTATAGCCGGTTGGCGGTTTCGAGCAGGATATGGATGTAGGATAAAAACACATCCGCCCGGTTGGGCAGCTGCTGTTCATACTCCCGGTAAGCATACGTGTACAAATCACGAAGAAAGGCTTGCTGACCGGCCGCATCAATCAGTGGCTCATGCTGATGGGAATGGTAAAAAGGATACTGATAGAGCCGGTTGCCGAAGCGCGTCCGGAAAAAGCTGGCGTCAAAAAAGAGATTATAGCCTTTTGTGTCGGGCGACAGCTCCCAGCTGTGCACCTGCCCCGGCGTCAGGAAGTATAGCTGGAAAGGCGCGATGTCGTAGGTCCTGAAATCAATGGTGTGCGTACCGCTGCCTTCACTAATCCACATGACGAGGTAGAAGGTGTGCGAGTGCGGCTTATCGATGCCTTTAAACTCCTGCACCAGCTTTTCGAGGCGGGTCATGTAAAAAGGCGTTTCAACCATCGGGGGCTGAAACGCCTGAAGCGAATAGACTGGAACTGACATAGGAACTATTCAACGCCTTTGACCTTCATCGGCACGGTATACACCGCATCGGAGGCCGTAATAAATAAGGTTTTCCGGTCTTTGCCGCCAAAACAGACATTGGCCGTCCAGCCGGCCGGCACCGGAATATTCATAATCTTTTTACCACTGGGATCAAAAATCGTCACCCCACGACCGGTAATGTAGAGGTTGCCCAGTTTATCGAGCGTCATGCCGTCGGACCCCTGCGAAATGAACAGCTGCTTGTTGGTCAGCGTACCGTCGGGCTGAATGTCGTATTTGTAGGTTTTGCTGGCCCGGATATCGGCCACATACAGGTGTTTGCCGTCGGGTGTACCAACGATTCCGTTGGGTTGCATCAGCTGATCGTCCAGCAAGACCGGTTGTTGTGCACCTTTGGGCAGATAATACACTTTCTGTCCGTCGATTTCCGGCTTTTTGTGCGACCAGTAATCCCTCGGGTAAAACGGGTCTGTGAAGTAAATGCCGCCTTTCGGGTCGATCCACAGGTCATTCGGGCCGTTCATCCGCTGCCCGTTAATGTCTTTCAGCAGGATGGTGACCTTACCGTCCGGACTGATGGCCCGCAGGTCGCCGGTTTCGTCGGCACAGGCCACGATATTGCCTTTTTTATCGATAAACAAGCCATTCGAGCGGCCGGTCTTTTCCATGAACAGCGACAGATTCCCGTCGGCGCCGTATTTCCAGATCCGGTCGTTGGGCTGGTCGGTAAAGTAAATAGTGCCTTTTTTATCAACGGCCGGTCCTTCCGTGAATTTGAACTGTTTCGCCACCTGCGTCGGCCGCGTACCCGGCGCAACCAGATCGGTCGAATCGGTCAGCGCCCGCGATGAGGCAAATCCATACGACTGCCCGGCCCAAAGCGCCGCCGCGACAAAGCATGTTTTCAGGGTTGTGTACATCATGGATGCTGGTTAAGGTATTGTCTGTAGTCGGGTGATGGGCCGGTTATCCTGACAGCACACATACGCAGACCACTACGGTTGTCAAAAGTAAGGCTTTCTCCGGCTTGTTCTACTGCCTTTCGTGATCATGATACCATTCATACCAAATGGCTTGGAACACCGGCTGTCAGCCAGTATCTTCGCTTACAGACAAGTACTACGAATATGAAGATGAACAGCTACCTCCGGCACCTGTTAACGGCGGCGGGCATCGCGGCTTTCCTCAGCAGCTGTGCACCCCAGATCACCCGCTATCGTCTGGAACCCGTCTCCGGCGATATCGCCCGGATCGATGGCCGGTCCACCACCAAAGCCGAACAGAATAATATCGGCGTCGTTGCTTCTTTTGAGCACGAAGACATGGAATACGTTGTTTTTGACATTGAAGTTAAAAATAAAACGGAGCACACCATCACCGTCAATCCGTCCGATTTTCAGTATAGTTTTCTGGACGCCGGTCAGGATACGCTACGGATAATACAGCAGAATGAGGCCCTGGCCGTTCTGCACGCCGTTGATCCCGACTATGCCGCCAGTCAGGTTGCCCTGCGCCAGAAGAAAGAAGAAAAACGCCTGAAAACGGCGAAAGTCATCAATACCGTCCTGTTTGCCGCCATCCTGATCAGCGACGCTTCGTCGTCGGGCAAAAGCCGCAATTACGGCGAATGGCGCCGCAACCGCGTTAACCACGACCTGGCGTGGCAGGCACTGAACGTTAAACGGGCCGTTGATTATGGCACGCATGCCAACCGGATGCAGAAATATGATCAGGAATCGTACCGCTGGCAGGCCATAGCGCTGAAACCAACGGAGGTCGCCGCCGGTGAGTCGGTCAGGGGCCTGGTGTATGTCCGCAAAAATCCCGGCGCCCGTTACCTGAATCTGGTGTATACCCTCCCTGAAGAAGCGGCGGTACCGATTACGTTTGAGCAGGAACTGGTCACGACCAAAGCCAGCAAGGCAGCACGGCGCTGAGCAAACCGGTTTTGTAAAAGTTGAGGCGGCAATGCCACCCTTTTGGCACAAAACTTGTCTATACAGCAGAAACCCATAACTCTGCTGAAATGAACAACTTTCTCCATCTTTTACTAATGATTGGATCAGGTATTACGGGATCGATTCTGGGGTTCCTGGCGGCTGCGGCCTTACTGATAGCCGTTGTTATTTTGGTTGTCCCTTATATGGTGATCAGCCTGCTGGCGCGATATACGCCGTTCGGCAACATACAGGTAAAACTATCACCAACATGGAATCACTAAACAAAAAAGGGGAGCGTTTGGTTACGCTCCCCTTTTTTGTCAGTTGGCACGGATCGTTGCCGGCCCGACTACTGCTTTCCGGCTCCTGACCGCCGAGGTCACAAAAAAGCCGGTGGCCTCCTTCCCTCCCGTTTTCGCATTAATGATATTGGTCGGCACATTTGCCGGCGGCGTAGCAAACAGCCCGCCGTTTGTAATCTGCTGATTCAGCAGCTGCAGAAAATAATACGCTTCCGCCGGAATCGACTGCAATTCAACCCGGACCGTATCGTTCATGGCGTATAAGCCCGCCGGATTGATTGATTGCCGGATGGGCCGGATAAACGCCAGCCCATCCGTATTGCCGCTGCCGCTGAACGCCCCGTCGTAAGCCAGAATCAAATCCTGCGGCCGGTTCTGCAACTGGCTGTTCCGGAAATAGCGTATCCGGTAATAATCGGTTTCCTTTGGCAGATCATTGGCATAAAACTCTGCCTGATAGCCCTCCTCCGTTGACAGCGGGTTGATTTTCTCCTTCCGGAAAATAAGCGAATCAATCGGCGGCACGCGGTTCATCTTTGATTGTGAGTAATATTCTTCACCCTGAAAACGGATGCCCAGATAGTAGGTGCGGCCGATCCGGGCGAGGGTGTCTGTCGTTTTTGCCGGGGTCCAGACATACGTTCCGTCGTTGTCGGGATCGGTAAAGAAATACAGCTTCTGCGCCTCATCCATAACCACCACCGTAGCGTTTGTGGCGGGTGTCGCCACGCCGTTGTTGAAATAGGCCGTTGTCTGCGTCAGTCGAACAGACTGTGCTCCCGGCTGATCCGTGATCCAGGCATCCACTGATAACTGCGACGGACCTTCGTCCAGCTTTGCATCAATCACCGTTTCGCAGCCCGTCAGCGCCACGGCCATCAGGCACAACAGCCCGATCCCTGAAAATAAACGAGTCATGGTTTGTTTTGCGTGGTGGGTGTTCATCAGAATTTGAAGTTATAGGTTACCGACGGAATCATGGTCGCGAAAATTGAATAGCGTACGGCCTCGGTTTTGTTGCTGCCCTGAAGCTCTTTGGTATCAAACGTGATCTTTCCGTCTGCACTCGTCAGCACCTTGTCCACATAAGTCGGAACGGCCTGCCGGAAATACACCGAAAACGGATTTTTCCGGTTATAGACGTTGTAGACCGAGAACACCCAGTTGTCCTGATTCTTCCGTGCCTTACCGTTTGCGCGTGTGCGCTTACCCTGTAAGGTAGCCGCTACATCCAGCCGGTGATAGACCGGAATCCGGTAGTTGTTGCGGGCGTAGTCGGCATTGTGTGGTACCACATAGCCCTGATACTGGAACTGATTGGTCGGGAAGGTAGCCGGGGTGCCGGTACTCAGCACAAACGTGCCGGAAAAACTCCACCGCGACGGGTTGCCATTCGCCTTGACCGGATCATAGAGCAGTACGGTATTAAACGTATGCCGGCGGTCGAACCGCGACGGGAACCACTTGTCCTTGTTGATGCCGTTGACCTGCCGCTCGGTTTTGGCGAGCGTGTAACTGATCCAGCCGTGCACCGCACCCGTATTTTTTTTCAGGAAGAATTCAGCCCCGTAGGCACGGCCTTTGCCGCTCAGCAGATCGCCTTCCAGGTATTTGTTCAGCAGCAGATTGGCTCCGTCGATATAGTCCAGCTGGTTTTGCATCCATTTGTAGTATACCTCCACCGAGGCTTCATAGGCATTACCCGACGGACCGAAGTTTTTGAAATACCCGCCGGCCAGCTGATCCGCCAGCTGCGGCCGGATGTTGTTGGTGGATGGCGTCCAGACATCCAGCGGTGTCGAGGCGGTAGTATTCGAGACAAGGTGGATATACTGCGCCAGCCGGTTGTAGCTTACCTTAAACGAGCTGTTATCACTCAGTTCATATTTGGCCGAAAACCGTGGTTCCCAGTTGCCATAGGTCTGAATGCTCTCTCCGCGTCCATACGTTTTTGTCTGGCTCAGTACCGGAAAACGCCGCTGTCCGGCCGGTACATCCGTCTGAAACGAATAAGCTTCGCCCGGACCGATGTAGTTGAAATAGGAGTACCGTAAGCCATACTGTAACTGAAGACGGCTGCCGATCTGCTGTTCATTGCCTACATACAGGGCGGCCTCAAGCGCATATTTACTTTCCAGACCAAACGTACGCACCTCGCCCGAACTGGCAGCAGTAGCCGTTCCGGGCTTGAAGTCATAGACAATGGCCTGGCCACCGAAACTGAGTGTATTGTTTTTCAGAAATAAGGTAAAATCCGGTTTCAGACTGTAGTTGATGATTTGTGATTTCCAGCGGAAATAATCGTTTTTGTTTTCCTCCTTCTTCTTCAGATCCGAATCGAGCAGGTAGTCATAATTACTGTAGAAGGCGGTCGTGTTCAGGAATAACTTGTCGCTGAATACGTGATTCCAGCGCAGTGAGGTCGTTGCATTTCCCCAGTTAAAGCCGAAATCGGAGCCAAACACATCGCGGCCCAGATAGCCCGACAGGTAAATCGTGTTGTTGGCGTTGATCTTATAGTTGCCTTTGGCGGTCAGGTCGTAGAAATAAAATTTTGACCCGCGCAGATCACTGTTCAGGAACGGCTGCGCCAGAATATCGGCATACGACCGGCGGGCCGCCACGATGAATGAGCCCCGCGACGTACCATCTTCTTTTTTAAGGAACGGCCGCTCATAGGCCAGACGGCTGAAAATAAGGCCGATTCCACCCGTCAGTTCGGGCTTTTTGGCATTGCCTTCCTTCATCCGTACGTCCAGAATCGACGAGATTCGTCCGCCGTACAGGGATGGGATACCGCCCTTAATCAGCTTCACGTCCTTGACCGCATCGGGGTTAAAGACCGAAAAGAACCCGAATAAGTGGGACGAGTTATAGACCGGTGCTTCATCGAGCAGCACCAGGTTCTGGTCAATATTGCCCCCGCGTACGTTGAAGCCGGTAGCCCCCTCCCCGACCGTTGTTACGCCGGGCAGCAGCTGGATACTACGAATCACATCAACCTCGCCCAACAGGGCCGGAATCCGCTGAATGGTTTTCACGTCAATCTTATTAACGCTCATCTCAATATTCCGGACGTTGTCTTCTTCCCGTTCAGCTTTTACGGTTACTTCGGCCAGTTCCTTGCCTTCTTCTCCCAGTTCGATATTCAGTTTTACGTTCTGATCGGTGAGCGTTACCGGCAGCTGCTGTTTGGCAAAACCGACGTACGTCACCGTTACCGTATACTGTCCTTGGGGTAACGAAATAGCGTAATAGCCATAGTTATTCGTTACCGCACCCGTATTAGCCTCCTTTACATATACCGAAACACCGATTAACCCTTCACCGTTGGCTTTGTCCTTCACGTATCCGCTGACCGTGAGCTGCCCCTGCGCCCAACTCTTACCAGTTCCTGCAACTGCTGACAGCAGTGCGATTAACCCTAAAATCAACCTGTACCTCATCGTTTACCATTGGGTTTACTGCATAAAAAACCAGTTCACTTCGTTGTTGTTTTCACAAAGCACAAAGGTAATGTCATGTATCTGCTAGTTGGCTAAAATTTAGATGAACCTGAAAAATCCGGGTGGGAACAGCACTTTTCGTAGGATAAAAGAAAGACCCTATACGTTTCGCCTGATTAATACATTACCGGCATATTTTGTAAGGTTACGACCAGCAACCGGAGCTCCTCTGTTTTCCAGGTATTATAGTTAGCCCGGCGCCGATGCATTTTAGTGGAGTCGATACTAATCCGGCGCAGCAGATAAAACCTTTGCGCCGCAGGCATCAGGTCAATAATAACCGGCAGCTTCCGGATGTGAAAGCAAATTGTATGGTCCAGACGCAGGTAAGTAGCAAGGCGTATAAGTTCATCATTCGTCCAGGCCTCCGGCTTTCGCTTACGATTCAGGAGTTGTTGCTCCGATAAACGAATGGCTTCCATAATCTCTTTCCGGTTGGCCATACTATCCTCCAGCCTACGCAGTAATTTACTCCGGAAGCGTAGGTATTCTTCAACAAGATTTATTAGCTGTTCCATGATGCATGCTGTTTACAAGTCTCTATCAACAAACTTGCTAGATTGAGTCGTATCGTGCGAAACAGTACAGAATCGGACATTTGAGGGTGATTTCAGGAAGTTACTTTCTCTGAAAAGGTAGTCTAACAATCAGTCCCTAAAGCAACCCTGGCATGATCAATTTATGTATACTTTTCACTTGGTAATTATGAAAGTTTTGCTATTAGAAAGTGACCCAAACTATGCGTCGGAGATGCAACGTATTCTCAATGATAACTCATTGACACTGGTAGGGACCGTAACATCCATTAAACAGGCTGAAGTATGGCTACATCCAGGAAAAATAGACCTTATTATTTCTGAGCTTGCCGAGCAAAGCGGACAGAGTACGCTGCCGCTTCTGAACAGGACGCAAATGCTATCTACACCTATTATTTTTATCACTGATCATCCATATTCACTTGCTTATGAGCATATCCGTCAATTTCCACATGCCGCACTGCTCATTAAACCGTTCCACCGCTTAACGCTTCAATGTACGATTGATCTTTTATATCCGACAACTGAATATGTACCTTACACTCCAATTCAAGCCGTATTTGTCCGGAACAATCAGAGTAAAATGGAGCGAATCGACTTAAATGAAATTCAGTGGGTTGAATCTGAAGGCAACTACGCTATTATACAGACGGAAAATAAACGCTATGCAGTTAAGCGTTCTTTACAGAAAATGGTGGATTTACTTGACCGTCGCTTTTTACGCGTACATAAAAGCTTTATTGTAAACCTCAACCAAATCGACAACATCAGTTTGTTGACTATGCAGATCACCATTCACCAACAGGTTATCCCCATCGGGCGCACTTACCGGAAAGATATCCGCGACAGCGTTCCGATTGCTTAAGTTTAGTATCTAGTCCAAAAAGCAAAAAGCGGCTTCGGGGTTCCTGAGCCGCTTTTTTGTCGTTTATTCTTCATCCTGTTCGCGGATCATCTGCGCCATTTCCTTCAGCGACGCCAGGTGTTCTTCGGTCGGCTCCGGATAGCTGCATTTCAGGTCCGATAATTCATTCACAATCAGCTGCGCCACGATCAGCCGCATATTCTTCTTATCGTCGGCCGGTATGATATACCACGGCGCCTTATTGGTTGCGGTTGCGTTGATGGCTTCTTCGTAAGCATTCATGTACTTCTTCCAGAACCCTCGTTCAACCACGTCCTGCTTCTCGAATTTCCAGTTCTTTTCCGGTTCATCAATGCGTTTCAGCAGCCGTTTACCCTGTTCCTTTTTCGATACGTTCAGGAAAAACTTAATCACCCGAAAGCCGTTCCGGTAAAAATAGGTTTCGACATGCCGGATGTCCTTATACCGGTTTTCCCAGAGTTTGTCCATGTCGTCCGTCAGCTCTTCGGGCAACCGCTGGCTTGTCTTGATAATTTCCGGATGAACCTTTACAACAAGCACCTCTTCGTAGTACGACCGGTTGAAAATGGTAATGGTACCGCGTTCGGGCATGTCCAGAAAGTTTCGCCACATGAAATCATGGTCAAGCTCCTTATCCGACGGCCGTTTGTAGGAATTTACCCGCACCCCCAGCGGATTAACACCGGCAAACACGTGCTGAATCGTGCTGTCCTTACCGGCCGCGTCCATGGCCTGAAAAATAATCACAACCCCATACCGGTTATGGGCATACATCCGCTCCTGCAAGGTATTGATCTGTTCTACCAGTTCCCCGAGCTTATGGTTGTAATCATCCTCGTTTTCGTATAAGTCGTCAATTTTGGTGGGTGCGTCTCTGTGCCAGAATTCTTCCGAGCCATCGGCCAGAAATTTTTTATTTTTAATGGGTAAGAAATTGCCAGACATAAGCGATCGGTAAACTTTATGAAAATCGGGAATGTTATCAGTGCAGAACAGCTTCTGTGCACTAAGCTACACAGAAAACAATCCTGATCGGTTTGAATAACGTAGGTTTAATAACCTTTTAAACAACTGTTAATAATTAACGTATGTTTGTTAACGCTTTTGCTCAGAAGTATGTTGCAGGATGGCTGCTGGCTCTGCTTACGGCTGTTTCCATGGGCTCCTGCGCCCAGTCGGCCAACCAATCCAATCAGCAAAAAACCAAAACCATGAATACAGAAAACACAGCCGCGACGTCAGGCACCGGTAAGCTGGAAAAAGCGACATTTGGTACCGGATGCTTTTGGTGTACCGAAGCTATGTATGAGTCGCTCGACGGCGTAATCTCGGCCGTTTCGGGTTACGAAGGCGGACAGAAAGCGAACCCAACCTATAAAGAAGTCTGTACGGGTACAACCGGCCATGCCGAATGCGTGGAAGTAACGTATGACCCGGCTAAGATTACCTATGCCGAATTACTGGAAGCCTTCTTCCGCAGCCACGACCCGACATCCCTGAACCGTCAGGGTGCTGATGTCGGAACGCAGTACCGCTCTGTTGTTTTTTACCACAACGATGAGCAGAAAAAGCTGGCTGAAACGGCGAAAAATGAGCTGAATAAAGAAAACGCCTACGGTAAACCGGTCGTAACGGAGATCAGTCCGGCCACAACATTCTATGTTGCAGAAGACTATCACCAGAACTATTTTGCCCAGAATCCGGACCAGGGGTATTGCGCCTTCGTCATTGCGCCTAAACTTGACAAGTTCAAGAAGGTATTTAAGGAAAAACTGAAAAAAGACGCGCTGGCGAATCACTGATTTCCGGCCCCTCTTTCAACGTCCCGGAAGTATAAAAACTTCCGGGACGTTTCATTAAAAGACGTAGAAAAACAAGTACCAGGAAACGGCCACCAATACGCCTTCCACAATCCACATTGTCCGGATATTCCGGAGTGAGGCCCGCCAGACTACCCAGTGAGCGCCAAGCGCCCCAAACAGCACCGGCACGCCGAAAATAAACTGAAGGGCGTTGTTTTCCCGCCCCATGTGCAGCAGCCCCTCGACGATCATCATTACCCCAAGCAGTGCCACAAACATAAACGGAGTCAGGAATTCAGCAATTGTTACCGGTTTCGGCTGCATCAGGCTGCTTTTTTGGCTTCTGCATTCCGTTTCCGTGTTGCCGCGGCTTTTTTCGCCGACGCCGAGCGCTCCTCCGGCGACCGTGCCGCCGATGCCGCACCGCCTTTTTTGCCGCCGGTTTTAGCCGGCTCTTTATTCACGGCATGACCACGGCCGGAACCGCTTTTTTTGCCGCCACCCGATAGTTTATTCACCGTTGACCACGCGCGGCGTTCAGCCTCTTCGCCCGATACGCCCTGTTCCTCATAGCTCTCTTCAATATGCTCAGCCTGCCGGATCTGCTTGTCGGTATAGGCTGATTTGTCTCCTCTAGCCATCGTTTTAACCAGTTAAGTAAAACAACGTGATGCCGTCAACACCAGACATACCCGCCTGAACAGCACCGTATCAGTGGGGTAAACAGGGAGTACTTTGTTATGTTTTCAAATATTCACCAATGGTTACAGAGATAGACCGGCCAACCTGTTTACCGTAAAGAATTGGCAACATTCTATTACTTTTACGGTCTTGTTTAACACGCGTGACGTTCATTACCACCGATGACCTTTTACTTTAACTCGTGCTGCCACTTATTGCTGGCCACGTTCTTTTTATACAGTGGGGCGGCGCAAGGCCAGTCTCTCGAAAAACTATCGGCTACGGTTGTTACCCGTCAGGTACAGCAGGGTAAGTCTGTTACCATCAAAGGCGATATTTACTACCAGCGGAACGGTAACATGGTAACCCACTTCACCTACCCGCGCGAAATAGTTATTCTGGCCAACAAACTTGGCGAAACCCGCATTTATGACCCAAAACAGAATGCCGTCCTTCGTTACCAGAACGCCATGTTCAGTACCCAGACCACCCAGCTGGCGTACTTTCTGAACGGCAATACGACTGATATGGGCCTGACGCAGATCGGCTATGTGCAGGACAAAACCTATTACGTTCAGAAACTGCTCGTTACGGAGTGGAAGCTTAAAGCCGCCGACCCGAAAGCGCAGATACAGCGGGTAAAGATTGTGTACGACAAGATGAATCCGGTGTATATGCATTATGCCGCCGGCAACGGAAAACTGATCCGGAAGGTGTTTTATTACAACTACCAGCCCATTGAAGGGCGACCGTTCCCGACCACCTCTACCGAAATCGTCTATGCGGAAAAGGACTCGTCGGTGGCCAAAACGACCTATGGCGGTTTCCAGCTCAACGGATCGGCCAACAGCCCGTACTTCAACTATACCATTCCGGCCAATGCCAGGGTTAACTAAATCTGTAACGGCGTTGCTGCTGATGCTGCTGTCGTTTACCGGCACGATGGCGCAAACCCGCCGGCAACAGGATCTGGACCTGATCGCGGGCCGCAACTTCCGGACCGGGCAGGAGTTCGCCCAGTACCGGCAGCCCGGCAACAACGCCAATGCCGTGCAGTTCCGGCAGCGTAGCTGGGTTGCCCGATACAATCCGGTATCGCTGGCCCTGAAAGGAGCCATGCTGGGCTATCAGCGGCTGATGTCGCAGCAGCTGGCCCGCTCCTGCCCCTATCAGATTTCCTGTTCCAATTTCAGCAAACAAGCCATTGAGCAATACGGTGTGCTGAAAGGTGTTTTCCTGAGTGCCGACCGGATCATGCGCTGCAACCGCATCGGATTACTGGATGTTCATGCCATTGACCTTGACCCCGAAACGGGCATGATCATCGATTCCCTCAGCCGCTACCGCTAATGTCACTGCCTTCTGTTCTCCGTTTTCTATGGCTGTGCTGCCTGAGCCTGTCGGGTTCACTGACACTGGCCCAAACAAAGCCCGGCTTTACGCAGGAGTGGCGCTTTGCCCAGTATCTGTCGGATAAAGATGCGTTTGACGAAGCAGCCTATGTCCTCGGCAACATCAGCCCTGACGGCCTGACACCGGCTCAGCTCGACTCCCTGCTGTTTTTCCGCGGCTGGATTGCCTACAGTACCAAATCGCTCGATGAAGCCAGCCAGCGGTTATTGCAGGTATCACCCAAGTCGGCCTTTTACCTCAAATCGCAGTATTTCGGAGCCTATTGTCTGGCTTTTCAGGGCCACCGGCAGCAGGCTGCCGACGTGCTTCAGAAAGCCCCTGTACCCGACTCATCCCTGCGTGAGTTACGGGCGTTGCAGCTCGGCGGCATTGCGCTGCTACAACGGCAGTATGAGCAATATGACCGCCAGCGGCAGGCCTTCAGCTACGGCTCCTATGCCATGGCCAATGAAGAAAAGCGAATGGATGACTACCGCAAACAGCTGCAATCGGTCAAGCGCCGGTCGCCGGTGGTGGCGGGGCTGTACAGTGCCATTTTACCGGGCTTAGGGAAAGTCTATGCCGGCAAAACCAAACAAGGTATTGCCTCCTTTCTGCCCGTGCTGACGCTGGGGCTGCTCACCTACGAAGGGCTGCGGAAAGACGGGCCGCTGAGTGCGCGGTTTATCGGCTTCGGCTCTCTGTTTACCGTCTTTTACGTGGGCAATATCTGGGGAAGTGTGGTCTCCGTCAACATCAAACGCAGTGAAATTAACCGGGTATATGATAACAAGATTCTGTTTGATATGCATATTCCTATCCGGAACTTGCTCAATTAAGGCGCAGTCGTTTCTGCAACAGGCTGATTCCCTGCTGACTGCCGGTCAGTATCTGGAAGCCAGTGTGGCTTACGAACGGGTGCTGTTTTCCGAAACGGCTCCTGAGGTCCGGTTTGCTGCGGCATCCGGAAAAACCCAGACCCTTAAACTACGGGGCCGCTATACGCTGGCCATCGATTTTCTCAATACGCAGATTCAGCAGACGGGTACCGACAGTCTGTTGTTTCAGCTCCGGCAGGAGCAGATCCTGTGTGCCTACCTAGCCGGTCAGTTCGAAAACACGATTTCATTAACCGACCGCATTGCTTACATCCACCCCGACCTGCCGCTGTCGCCGGTTACGCAGGCCGTCCGGATTCTGTCCCTTAATGAGTTACAGCGCTGGCCGGAAGCGGCGGCTTATTTCAAGCGGCTGGCCTACGGGAGCGGGCAGGATACAACACTGATAACGGCCTACGATCAGCTGCCTAAACTCAAAAGTGCGAAAAAAGCCCAATGGCTGTCGACGTTTATTCCGGGAGCGGGGCAGTTTTATGCAGGCCGGCCGGGCGAGGCGGTACTGAGTATTCTGGTGCAATCGGCGGGGCTGTATTTTGGTGTGGTCAGTTTCATGCAGCACTACTACCTATCGGCCTGGGGCGTAGGCGCAGCCTTGTTCGGGTCGTTCCATGCGGGTGGCGTACGCCGCGCCGAAGTACTGGTCAACCAGTATAACGCAAAGAAGATCAATGCCTTTAACGAAAAGCTGAAAGAGCAGACGTTGCAGCTGGCAGGACAGCAGAAGGAATAAAAAAGGTGTTACAGTCTGACGATCCGTACCACCTTTTTCAGTCAATATAAATCAGTGTGCTTACTTAGCCCACATGAAGAACTTAGGGTTATCGACAAACTGAGACAGGTTCTCGTTGTTGATGATGATCACGATGATATCGACCAGCGGTACGATACCGAAGATACCACCACACGTCAGGATATAGCCAATCCAGGTCAGCGGCTTAGTGCCCAGATACAGACGGTGAATACCGAAACCACCTAAGAACAGGTTTAATAACAAGGCCGGCACGAATTTTTCATCTGACGATTTTACTTTAGCAGGCTGACCAAGCGTATTGGTCGCTTCGGTTGTCTGCATCAGGTCGGCCTGGGCCACCATCATGCTCATGTCTTCGCTCTGAGCAATCAGTTGTTCGACCTGCTGATCATCAACCATGTACATCTCAGCTGTTTCGGCAGCCAGGGCATTATTTGAGATAAAAAAGGTTACGGCAGCAAAAAATGCAAGGATTAGTTTTTTCATAAATAGAATGATGGTTTTAATTGTTTACTCGTTCAAAACAACAGCATTATCCCTCACCAAGCAACTTCTGATAAACATTTTTCTGATTCAGTAACCCGCTGAATCCCACCTGCTAACCGGGGTTTCTTATCTGTTCACCCTGAATCGAAAAACTTATTAACTGGTAATCAGCACCTTTTACCGGCAACACGCCTTACGAACGAGTGCAACCTGTTTGTCCTTCCGGATCACTCATATGTCCCGCTGATAAAGATCATTCAAACTTTTTCAGACTTACACTAGTTTGGATTTGACTTGATAAAGTACACATAAAGTCACTTGAACAAAGGATTGGTACTGACGAATTAGTTCATTTAGCCACTTATTAGCTCAGAATCGCGTTTTGTTAACCGATTTCGACCGAATAATAAGTCCTCGTTACCAATAGTTGTTCCGTTGCTTTTGATGTCCTTTTCTTTGCACTGTGTTTTCACTCAAAACTCTAATCAGGATGAAAAAAATTCTCGCGACTGTTCTTTTCATATTTGCCCTGGCAGCAAGCCAGCAGTCTTATGGTCAGTTAGCCGTAGACAAAGGCACTAAGTTTTTGAATGCAGGTATCGGCCTAGGTGGCTGGGGTGGCATTGGCTACGGCGGCGGCATCGGTTTGGGTGCATCACTGGAATTTGGCGTTGCTAAAAACATCACTGTTGGTGCAATTGGTGCTTTCCGTGGTTACAGCGGCTACGGATCTTATTTCAGCATTGGTGCACGCGGTTCATATCACTTTAATGAAATTCTTAACATCAGCGACGAGAAAGTTGACCTTTACGCAGGTTTAGGCCTCATCTATAGTGCCTGGACATGGAACTCAAGCTATGCGGGTATCCGTGGTACATATGGTGGTGTAGGCTTGGGTGGTCACGTTGGCGGCCGTTACTTCTTTAAAGAAAAACTAGGGGTTTTCGCCGAAGCCGGTTTCGGGGTAGCTCCGCTGCAACTTGGTATCACTGCGAAGTTCTAACTTCATTATCTGCTATCT
>NZ_CAMFHL010000117.1 GCF_945952095.1 uncultured Arsenicibacter sp.
ATGTAGGGGCGACCCCACGTGGTCGCCCGCTTTACGGATGTTATTCTTATTTTAAATATGTACGTACAATCGGGCGACCACGTGGGGTCGCCCCTACGGGGTTGCGATGGTCAGTACCTCGGGGTCTTTCAGGCGTCGGGCCAGGCCGAGGGTTTTGGGCACTTCGTAGTGGAAATAGAACTTCATTGTGTGCAGTTTGCCTTCGTAGAACGCCAGCTCGTCGCCTTCGGGGTTGTGGGTCAGCAGGGCCTGTTTGGCAACCGTTGCCTGTTTCAGCCATTGCCAGGCCACGCACACCGTGCCGAACAACTCCAGAAAAAGCGTGGCATCGGCCAGATACCGCTCGGTGTTGCCGGCCATTGCGTGCGGCATTAATACCGCCATAATCTCCTGAATCTGTGTCAGCTCAGCGGCCATCTGTTCTGCATAGGGCTTAAGATCATCATGCGTGCCGGCTTCGGCGATGGTTTTACCAATCTCGGTAAAGAGCAGTTTGGCCGCCTTGCCGCCTTTCAGCGTCATTTTCCGCCCCAGCAAGTCCTGCGCCTGAATACCGGTGGTGCCTTCGTAAATCGGCGTAATCCGGATGTCACGGTACAACTGCTCGACCGGGAAATCTTCGGTGTAGCCATAGCCCCCGAACGTCTGCATGCTCTGACTCACCGACTGCACCCCCATTTCGGACGGGAACGTTTTGGCCACCGGTGTCAGAATTTCCATCAGCAGCGTGTACGTTTCCTTGTCATCCCCTTCGGCTACCGACGACAGGTCGAACAGGCGGGCCGTTTCGAGCAGAATCGAGAGGGAGCCTTCCGTAACCGCTTTCTGGAACAGCAGCATCCGGCGCACATCGGGATGGTTGATAATCGGCGTTTGTGGGGCATCCAGCAGGTTTTTCTCGTTCAGGCGGCGGCTTTGTGGTCGTTCTTTGGCGTATTGCAGGGCGGCGTGATAGGCAGCCGTTGCAATCGCCGCTGCGGTCATACCCACCCCGATCCGGGCTTCGTTCATCATCTGGAACATATACGACAGGCCGTGGTGCGGTTGCCCGACCAGATAACCGGTGCAGTCGTCGCGCTCGCCCATGGTCAGGTGCATGGCCGGTACGCCGTGCTGTCCCATTTTGTGGTAAATGCCCGTTGAGGTAACGTCGTTATCGGCAAATTTGCCCGATTCAGTCAGCCGGTATTTAGGAACTACGAACAGCGAAATGCCTTTGGTGCCTTTAGGCGCCCCGTCGATCCGGGCCAGCATCAGGTGGATGATGTTGTCGACCGCATCGTGGTCACCGGCAGAGATGAACACCTTCTGGCCACGGATTTTGTAGACCCCCGCCTCCGCATCGACCGGCGTGGCCGAGGTTGTTACATCCGACAGGGAGCTGCCGGCCTGTGGCTCAGTGAGCGCCATCGTACCTTGCCAGACACCCGAGAGCATGTTTGGTACATATTGCTCCTGCAATTCCGCCGATCCGAACGACGTAATCAGGTGAGCCGCTCCGGAGGTCAGGCCGGTGTACATCATGCCGTTATTGGCCGCCATCAGAATAAACCCGACACTGGAGCTGATCAGCTCAGGCAGTTGCTGCCCCCCGTGCTCAAACGAAAAACCGGCACCGATCAGGCCCGATTCGCCCATGGCTTTCAGATAGGGTTTGATCGCCGGATGCGCCTTTACCTGCCCGTCTTTCAGCTCGGGCTGATTCTTGTCAACCCCTTTAAGGTGCGGGTACATCAGGTTTTCGGCAATGTAGGTGGCCGAGTCGAGCGCCATGGTAAATGTCTCCCGGTCGTGGGCGCTGAAGTAAGGGTATTGGGCCAGTTTTTCGGCCTCAAAAACCTCATGCAGCAGGAATTGCAGATTTCGTTTACTAAAAAAAGTAGCCATGAAGTAAGGTTAGTTAGTCGGGTCGCTTAGTAAAAATACAGGTATTTGCCCGGATTATACCATTGGGTCAGGAATTATAGCTTACTTTATGGCGTTAAAGCAGCGTTAAACAAACTAATTTCTATCATGAGAAAGCTAACCGCTTTTATCCTTGTATTCTTATCAGCCTTTTCATTTGTGATGGCGCAAAACCCATCAAGCCCTAAGATTACGGCCGAGAGCCCCAACAAAAATATTAAAGTTGTTTATGGTCAGCCGTCGAAACGCGGACGGGTAATTTTTGGGGAAGAAAGCTCGAACAGCCTTGAGAAATTTGGTAAAGTATGGCGTACCGGCGCCAATGAAGCCACGGAGATTACCTTCAAAAATGATGTGATGTTTGGCGGTAAGCACGTGAAGGCAGGTACCTACACACTCTTTACGATCCCGAATCCGAAAGAGTGGACCGTTATTCTGAATAAAGACCTGGGTCAGTGGGGCGCTTATGACTACGATAAAATCAAAGGCAGCGATGTAGCACAGGTGAAGGTACCGGTAACCGCTAACAAGGCGGTCGTAGAAAAACTGATGATTACCCCTGCCAACAACAGTGTGGCCATTGCGTGGGATAACGTAAGCATTTCCGTGCCGGTGATGGAGCACGGCAAGTAAGTAGTGTTCTGGAAATAGTTTAATTTTTCCTCCCCCTAACCCCCTCCAGCGGGGGAAATTGAGCCCGATTTCCCCCGCTGGAGGGGGTTAGGGGGAGGAAAGCAATATAAGTTAAAGTATCATAACTGCACCACCTTACCGGTCTTCGCCGATTCACGGGCGGCCGACAAAATCTCCACCACCACTTCATTCACCGGAAGCGATGACAGGTCCTTTTCCGGCTTTATCTCTCCCCGCACAACGGCTGCCAGATACGCAAACACATTGGCCCGCGCGTGTGGCAGTGGCTGCAAATCAAGCCAGGTCTCTTTGCCGAAGCGTTCGCCGGAGACGTACTTCATCTTTTTTTCCCTGTTAGCGACCAGAATACCTTTCGTGCCATACACTTCGGTGTCCTTGCGGTCGAACGGCCAGTTCCACGACGCCTGAATAATGGCCTGGCAGGTCGGATAGGTCAGAACAATGGTCGCTTCGTCGTCTACCTTAGGGTATATCGCCGGTTTCAGCTGCTGGGTGACGGCCATGACCGAAGTCGGGCGCTGCCCGTCCATGAGCCACGTCATGATGTTGGCGCCGTAACAGCCAAAATCGATCAGGGCTCCGCCGCCGTTCTGAACCGGATCGGTAAGCCAGCCGGTGAAATCGCGGCTGCACCCGATCTCAACCGGACCACGGTGCCCGTCCATAATCACCACTTTCCGCAGGGTACCGAGGCTTTGTTCTGTCTTAACCATATCCCACACCTTCGCGTGTGACGGATACCAGGTGGTTTCGAAATTGGTCAGCAGGTGAATCCCGTGCTTTTTCTGGAGCGCGCGCATCTGGTTCAGGTGATCAACACTGACCGCCAGCGGTTTTTCGACAATTACATGCACCCCTTTCGGCGCGCAGGCTTTGACCACGTCGAGGTGCTGGTAAATCGAGTTGAACGCGCACACCGCTTCGGGTTTCGTCTTCCGGATCAGCTCATCAAGGCTGGCAAACCAGAGCGATTCGGGCAGATTGTGCTGTTTCAGCAGGCGCATGGCCAGTTCTTTATTGGGCTCGGCAAAGCCGGTGATCTCCACATCGTCGGGGTGTTTCATGTAATCGAACACCAGGTTGATGTGGTCGTGGGTCATACCGGCGACACCCACGCGGACCGGTTTGGCGCAGGCGAAACCGATGATGAACAGGCCCCAGAGAAGCGATACGATTGTTTTCATGATTCCGTGTCTTCAGGCTCGTTTTGCTGATAGGCGTCAATAATGGCTTTAGCCTTGTCTACATCTGTTTTTGACACAATTACCTTGACGGCCCCCATGCCGCCCGGCGACGCCCACCAGGGAGCCAGCGTCCCCAGAAATTCGTCTTTCAGGAATGCGTTGATTTCTTCGTTTTCCAGCAGGCTTTTCACGACTTCGGCCTGCATGATGCTGCCGGCATAAACCTGTACAAACTCAATATTATTCGGTGTTTCCATATACTTTAAAACAGAAGGATAGGCGGTTCTACTTATTTCCGGACTTCGGCCACAACAAACGGCTCCACAGCAGACGCCCGCGTCTCGTGGTTGAGAAGACTGCCCTTTAACTGACTGACATGAAAGTACGAAAAGGACTTCAGTTGTTTCACCGTCCAGCCCTGTTGCTGAAGCGAGTCCAGCCGTTCGGGGCGGGTGAACACAATGACCGGCTGCCTGGAAGCGGCGGTCTGTAACGTATCCGGATTGCGCCAGTAATGCACCGGCTGGTCGAGGTAAAACTCAAACGAATACGAGTTGTCGCGGTACATGCCGACAGGCTGGTTTTTCGGGCCGGTCTGGTTGAGGTAAAAAGCGGCCTCACCACCCGCCTGATAGGGCAGCAGGTCGGGAAGGAAAAACAGATTATAAAACCCGAATGTCAGCAGCGATGCACCGACGGTCCGGCCAACCAGAGTCGATAACAGGCTCGTATGCCCCCAGACCGGGCTAATGGCACTGGTCCGGAACACAACGAAGATAAACAACAGAAACACGCCGATCCAGATGGCCGCACCGGTCAGCTGCGAGGGCCGGAAAACGAACAGCAGCGCCACGGCTACTACAGCCAGCAAGACGGCAATGCCCGTCTGCACCCACAGCCAGCGGCGCAGCACCAGCTCCGAACGCAGGCCCGTCAGGTAATGTGCCGTCAGGACGGCAAAGAACGGAAAGACGATGTTCATGTAGTGCGGGAGCTGGAAGCCCGACAGCGAGAACAGCAGAAACGTCATCAGCCCCGACCCGAACGAAACGTATTCCGGCAGCGGGTTTTGCCGGCGGACCAGGCCCGTAATGACCTTCCCGACGCTGGCGTACAGCAGCAGCGACCACGGCAGAAAGGCCCAGAGCAGGGTATGGACAAAAAACAGTTTATCGCCCTGACCTTTGATCGGGCCGGTGTTAAAAAAGCGCCCGAACTGGCTGTCCCAGAAGAAAAAACGGATGCCCGATACACCGGTTTTACCAAAGACGATTTTCTCCGGATGCAGGTCAAATTGTTGATAAAGAGTGTATAACTCCGGTAGTGTAAAGGCAATGGTCAGGACGATGGCCGCATACCACCGCCACTTCAGGAGTTCTTTCCAGTTGCCCGTCAGGAAAAAGTGGATCACCAGCCCGGCACCGATCGGCACAAGCACAAACGGGCCTTTGGTCATCAGCGCGCACCCCGCCCAGAACGAGCCCGTCAGCAGGTCGGTCAGGCTGGTTTTCGCCCGCAGGAACATACGGTAAAAATGAAAAACGCTGCCGATGATCTGCCCGAGCAGGAAGGGCTCGGCCCGTACGTCGTTATTCGACATGATCAGGTGCATGGTCGTCAGCAGGATCAGGGTGGCGACCTGCGCGACAAGGCGGCTGTACGCCAGCTGCGCAAACCGGTAGGTATACCAGACGCCGATGCCGAAGAACAGAATGCCGGGCAGTTTATAGGCAAACGAGTTGATGCCGAACAGGTTGTAGCTTATCGCCGTGATCCAGAACGGGAAATGCGGTTTGTCCAGCCAGTCATACCCTTCAACGTAGAGGTTGACAAAGTCGCCGGATTGCGCCATGGTTTTGGCAATGGTAGCGTACAGGGCACCGTCGGGTTCGAGGATATACGAGCCCAGACCAAGTGCATTCAGGATGACGCCCAACGCGACAAGGCTGTAAAAAAGCCGGTTGGGTAAAGCGGCAGACGATTCGGTAATCATGGCACAAATGAACAAAAAAAATAGCCCGGTAGAAAACCAGGCTATCGACTGTATCGGTTAAACCATCTGCCTTATGGCTTTGGTTCCGCCGGTTTTGACGCTTTGGCCGGAGCGGCCAGCGAGTTAATCCAGGCGGCAATTTTCAGCGCATCGGCGCGGGGAACCTGTGGCATCGGCGGCATCTCGGTCGCGTAGTCAGGCCAGTTCGCCGGCTTCGGATTGTGAATCAGGTCCACAATCTGCTCGTTGGTGTATCCCCGTTTGGCAACGTCGCGGTAAGCCGGACCCACCTGACGCTTGTCGGCCTGATGGCAGGCCAGACAGGTGTGGCGGGTTAATAAGCCTTTGACTTCTTCGTAGGTCGGGGCTTTGGTTACTGCCGCTGTATTTGGGCGATCACCTGGGGTTGTATTGGTATTTGGGCGACCACTTGGGGTCGCCCCTACGGGGGCTGTTTTGCCTGGTTTAACGGCTGGTTTGTTGGCCGGCCGGACGGGGGCTAATTCGCTGACGGGCAGTTTGGCGCCGTCGGGAATGTTGTTCAGCGTGTAGTAGGCAATCGGGTGAACCAGTGAATGCGAACCTTCAACCGCACGCACACCGTCAACCGTCAGCTGATGGATGTAGTACTGGCGCAGGTTATCGACCACCAGACGGGCTTTCATGCCGTCTTCCGATACTTTTATCCCTTTAACCGCATGCTTTTCCTTGTTGATCGTCGGGCTGCCATATACCGGGTGGTACTTGTAAATAAAGCTTTCGACGTTGTAGGAAGCCGGATCTTCGGCCGATTTGCGGTCAACCGGTTTGGTGAATTCTACTTCAAATCCATCCGGCATGGCCCGTACCGCGCGCATCTCAAACGGTGTCTGCCCGTTCCAGACCAGGCGTTGAAGGCCCTCGTTCGCTTCACCGGCTGAGCCCCAGCCACGGTTGGTTTCGCCGACAAACAGCGAGCCGTCTTTGGCCCATGCCATCCGTAACACACCCGACTGGAAACCATTCCGGAACTCGATGGCGGCACCCTGGTACTCGCCTTTTACCTTTTCCAGAACTACCCGCGAAATCTTGCTCATGCCCTGATCACCGACCAGCAACTGCCCGCCAAACGGCCCGAAGTTGCCTTCCGGAATGGTCAGGATTTCCGAGTTTGAAATGCCCAGGATACCGTGAGGGAGCCAAACCGCCGGCAATTGCACCTGCGGAATTGATTTTTTTACCTCAAACAGCAGATCCGGCGTTTCGTTGACTACGTTTTCCGGCTTGATATACCGCCCGTTGGCATCCTTGTTCTGCCGCGGGCTGACTTTTGCGTATAGTTGCTCCGTCGTCAGGTTCAGCGGTGAGCCCGGCATGTTGGTCCAGCGCAGACCGCCCGGGTGACCGGTGAAGGCGCCTTTCTTCACATGGATGATCCCGCCCGATCCCTGCCAGTCGCCCTGGTTGTCGGCGTAGAAAAGCTCCCCGTCAACGATACCCAGGCCGCACGGAGACCGCATACCGGTCGCCCACGGCTCCATTTTACCGTCTTCGCTGATTTTCATGGTCCAGCCACGCCACGGGACACGACTTTCGCCCCGCCACCATTCTTCGTCACCAAAAGCCACGTTGCCGGTCACGAAAAACGTACCGTCCGGCGCGATTTTAGGCCCGAAGCTGTATTCGTGGTAGTGCCCTGAAATCGGCCAGGCATATACCGTTTCAAACACATCGGCTTTGCCATCCTTATTGGAATCAACGAGTTTGGTGAGCTCGCCGCGCTGGGCGCAGTAAAGCGCTCCGTCTTTGTAGACGAGGCCCAGAATCTCGTGCAGACCACTGGCAAACTTGCGGAAATAGGGCTTGCGGCTCGTCGGATTTTCGACAATCCAGATGTCGCCCCGACGGGTGGCTATGCCCAGATCGCCGTTGGGCAGTACCGTCAGACCGCCTACTTCGAGCAGGGTGCCTTCAGGAGCCGTTACTTTCAGAATTTTAAAGAAGTCTTCCTCTTTCGGAGATTCCTGCGCAACAGCCGGAAGGACAAGCGCCGACGCCAGGCAAGCAGATAACAGGAATTTATGTAGTTTTTTCATGGACGTTTAGAACAAGAGTGAGTAACTAACCTTACCGTTGGCCACAGGCGCAATCAGCTCCTGCCGGCCGTTGACGGTCCGGATAACCGGCGATGTGCCGTTGTCGGGACGGATATACCACAGTCCGTCGATCAGGTACAGCCCGTTGTCGAGCTGTTTGATCACACCGGCTTCGGCAAGGCGGGCGGTCAGGCCGCTGCCTCCGTTTTCGATGGTAACGACGCGCTGAACACCCTGTCCGTTTTCCAGCGGGCGGACGGCGTCGCTGACCAGTGAGCCGTTGGTGTAATACCGGAAGGTCGGCTTATCGTTTGCGTCGAGCACATAGCCTTTCGGGCGGTAGCTGCTGCCGGTGGTGTCTTTCGGCCATTCGGCCTGATTATTGGCCAGTTTGCTCAGGAATAACGCCGGTCTGCCCATCTGCTGGACCATACCCATCGGCCGCGATGAGCCGTCGCCGCGGTCGTGCCACATCGGCGTAGAATCCAGAAACTGACCCCGCCAGACCTGTACGAGCGCACCGTTGTCGAGATCATAGGTATAGTACACCTGCTCCGGACCGCTGACCGAAACGGCATGTACGACACGGTACGGCCCGCCTTTCGGCCCCTGAATGCCCGGCAGATCCATGAAACTGCGCAGAATCGGGGTTTGGTTGGCATCGACCAGAATCGGATCGGTTTCCGGCTCTTCGCCGATGGCGCTGCTCATCACAAACTGACGGAAGCCCGGCCCCGATACCGCCAGCCGCATCGATGGCGGTAGCCAGTCAACGGTTTTGGTATAGGTCAGCTCAAACGGCAGTTTACCGGCAGGCAGGGTAGCCGTGCCTTTGCCTTCCCACTGGAATGGCTTTACGACCGTCTGGTTATTGATCTTCAGGTTACCGCCGCCGCTGTGCAGGGCCAGATCGAAGGCGTATTCGCCCGGTTCGCTAACGGTCAGTATGCCTTTATACTGCACCACAAAGTCGTTGCCGAGGTGGCTGACCGACGGGGTGAGCTCAGGTGCCGTGCCTTTTTCTTCAAAGGCCAGTTTGCTGAGTACCGGTTCCTGATCAAATTTGTCGAACCGGCCTTTGTAAACCGAAAACGAAATATCCGACACGGCCGGCCGCACTTTGTCGTACGACGTGTACTGAATATTCCGGAACGCTACCGAGCCATGATCGCCCTGGAGCATCAGCGGGCCAACGGCTTTTTCGTCGGCGAAGGCTGCGGCGCGGGTCGGGCCGTAGAGTTCAACGTTTTCGTGCAGCAGTACGCCGTTCAGTTCCACGCGCAGCATGCGGGCATTGGCAATTTTCTTACCGTTGCCATCAAAGCGGGGCGCCTGAAACGAAATTTTCAGGTGTTGCCAGAGGCCCGGCGCCCGACCCGCATTCTGGTGGGCCGGATAGCCTTCAAAGCCCTTGGTGCCTTTCGGCCGCGATTCGTCCCAGCGTTCGTAGATGGAGCCGTTGTCCGTAACCGTCGGATTTTTAACGCCCCAGCTGTCGTAAAGCTGTACTTCGTAACGTCCCTGGAGGTAAACTCCCGAGTTCGACCCTTTGGCAATCATGTAATCCAGTTCGATGTCCAGATCACCATGCTCCATTTTAGTCAGGAGGTTATACTGGTCGCCGTAGGTAGGCTTCGGCATCTGATTGGCCAGTACAGTGGTGCCGGGCTGTGCGATCAGGGCGCTTTCCTGGTAGGGGTTGGCAATCACATCGCCCACAACCGACCAGTTTGCCTGGGCGGGACGGAAGGCGCTGAGATCGTTGAGTGGTAAACGTGTTGGCTTCGGTCCGGTCGGCTGGGCACTTGCCAGGCCTAAACCCAGCAACCAGCAACTGACGCTTGCAAAACGTAGCAACATTGTTATAGGTAGTAATGAGTAAGAAAAGAAAAAAACAGGGTTGAAATTATCGCTTTTCGGCGAAAGAGCGGCTACATACCGATTAGAATTTGGTTACGATTCGCTTATTTTGGAGCAAAATCCAGTCAAGAGCGTAATGAAAAAAGTAACGACAACCCTATTCCTGAGCCTGTGTGCCATGAGTTTAGCAATGGCGCAAACGCAGCCGGCCAAACAAACCCCTGAATCAAGCGAAATCTGGGAACCGGTACCACCGGTAATCACCCCGGGTACCACCGGCCCGAATGCTTCCGGTATTTCGGCACCATCGGATGCAATTGTCCTGTTCGACGGTAAAAACTCAGACGCGTGGGTAGCTGCCAGAGGATATTCGCCGGACAGCCCGAGCATCGGCCGTCTGGAGTGGCCGATCACGGATGGTATCCTGTATTCGACCAAAGGCTCATCGGCCCGCACCAAGCAGGAGTTCGGTGACTTTCAGCTGCATATCGAATTTAAAACACCGGAGAAAGTAGAAGGCAACGGCCAGGGCCGTGGTAACAGCGGTATCTTCCTGCAAGGCCGCTACGAGCTGCAGGTACTGGACAATTACAACAACGCAACCTACGTAAACGGTATGGTTGGCTCGATCTACAAACAGGCGATTCCGCTGGTAAACCCAAGCCGTAAGCCAGGCGAGTGGCAGACGTACGATATCATCTACAACCAGCCTAAATTCAACAAGGCCGGCATGATGATGGAGCCTGCGTTTGTAACGGTACTACTGAACGGTATTCTGGTGCAGAACCACGTAGCCATCCGTGGTACAACCGAGTACATCGGTTACCCGAAAGTGAAAGCACACGACAAAGGCCCGTTGATTCTCCAGGATCACGGTAACCCGGTTGGTTTCCGCAACATCTGGATCCGCGAACTGTAGTCAGATCCCGTAATGGATAATGGACAATGAATAATGGATGATGAATCTCGAAGAGAGCTTCTTGTAACCGTTATCCATTGTCCATTATTCATTTTTCAGTATACATCATCAGCAAACTATGCGTTACCTACTGATTTTATTAACGGGCATCTGCCTGACGGCCATGACGGATAAACCGGCCTATCAGCTTTACGACAAAAAGCTTAAAACCCTTTCGTATGCCAAACTGATACGGCAGGCCGCGGAGGCCGACGTAGTGTTGTTTGGCGAACTGCACAACAACCCGATCTGTCACTGGCTGCAGCTACAGGTAACGCAGGACATTTACAAAGCCAAAAACGGGAAACTGGTCCTGGCAGCCGAAATGTTTGAAACCGATAACCAGCAGGCACTGACGGACTACATACAGGGAAAAATTACTGATAAAGAGCTGGCCGAAAAAGCCCGCCTCTGGAAAAACTACCAGACCGACTACCGGCCGCTGGTCGATTTTGCCAAAAAGAATAATCTGGTTTTTGTGGCGGCCAATGTGCCGCGTAAATATGCCAGCCTCGTCGCTAAACAAGGCCTTCCGGCCCTGGACGCGCTGCCGGCCGAAGAGAAAAAACTAATAGCGCCGCTGCCCCTTGAGGTCGACCTGAACCTGCCGGGCTACAAGGCCATGCTCGACATGATGGGCACCCACGGCGACAGTAAATCAGCAACGCCGGTTGATCCGGCTCAGCACCCTGCCGCCAATTTTGCCCGTGCCCAGGCCGTTAAGGATGCCGCCATGGCTTACTTTTCCCTACAGCAGCTGGCACCCGGCTCCGGCAACACCCTGCTGCACTTCAACGGCGATTACCACTCTAAGAATTTCGAAGGCATTGCCTGGTATATGCGTAAGCAACGGCCTGACCTGAAGATCTTTACCATTTCATCGGTTGAGCTCGAAGACATGAGCAAGCTGACGGATGAATGCCGCAACCGCGCCGATGCCGTGGTGACGATTCCGGCCGATATGACGAAGACGTATTAGTATGGCAGCCCCCGCTACCCTCAGTAACGGAAAGTTGCTGGTTATTGTCGTGGCGCAGTTTGCCGGCACCTCGCTTTGGTTTGCCGGCAATGCCGTGTTGCCCGACCTCCAGCCGTTGCTGCATTCGCCCGGCCTGAACGGCTGGATTACGTCGGCCGTCCAGCTTGGATTTATTGCCGGTACGCTGACCTTTGCCTTACGGTCCATCGCCGACCGCTTTCCGACAACCCGCGTATTTTTCAGTTCCGTGCTGATTGCGGCGCTGTTCAACAGCCTTCCGCTGCTGTTGCCGCTTAATGCCGGTGTGGTGCTGCTGAGCCGCTTCGGAACGGGCTTTTTTCTAGCCGGAGTGTATCCCGTCGGTATGAAAATCGCCGCTGACTGGTTCAGGCCGGTGCTGGGGCGGGCAATGGGCTTTCTGGTCGGAGCCCTGGTACTGGGCACGGCCTTCCCGCACCTGATTCGTGGGCTGGGAACAGCCTTGCCGTATCAGCAGGTGCTACTGTCGGTCAGTCTGCTGGCCGTTGCCGGGGGCGTGCTGCTGCTGGTATTTATCCCGTCAAAACCGGTATCCGGTGCCGCCACGCGGTTCAGTATGCAGGCATTTGGGGTGTTGATGAAGCCGGGCGGTCTGCGTTCGGCGGTCTTCGGCTATTTCGGACACATGTGGGAGTTGTACGCACTCTGGGCCTTTCTGCCGGTCTTGCTGACGCTGTACACGACGGCAAACCCTGAGGCCTCTATCAACCGGCCGGTCTGGGCCTTTATCGGCATTGCGGCCGGTTTTGTCGGTTGTGCGGCAGGCGGCTTGCTGGCCCTGCGGATTGGCAGTCAGCGGGTGGCGGTTGGTAACCTGATCGTATCGGGCTGCTGTCTGCTGCTGGTGCCGGTTACGTTGTCGATGCCACCGGCCGCGTTGCTGCTGTTTCTGGTTGTGTATGGCATGTCGCTTGCCGGCGATTCGCCGCAGCTGACCACGCTGGTATCGGTCTACGTCCCGAACGATATTCGCGGAAGTGTACTGACGCTGGTTACCTGTCTGGGGTTTTCGATCACCATCGTGTCGATTCAGGGCCTGGCGTGGTTATTAGACCAGACGCATCAATCGGTCTGGGCCTTTTACCTACTCCTGCCCGGACCGGTGCTGGGGGTGTGGGGGCTGGTAGCAGCGCGGAAACAACACTAAGCTATTCCGTTACTTCCCACGACAAAATACTCCGGTTCAGATCACGGAAGCCCAGCGATTCGTAGAGTTGTTTGGCTCTGGGGTTGTAGGACTCGGTCTGGAGGTGGAGGGCTTGCAGCCCCGACTGCCGGGCTTTCTGCTGAATTTCTGTCAGGACGGCACGGCCGAGCCCGAGGCTGCGGTAGGCTTCGCGGATAAAAAACTCATCGACAAGGGCGTAGTGGCCGCCGAACTCAAAACTATAGCCGTTGGTAAGTGCCAGATAACCCGCAAGCGCCGTTTCGTGGTAGACCATCCAGATAGAACCAAGGGCAGGGGTGGCCAGAAATTCGGTCAGCATGCGCCGGTGCCGCTCCTGTTCGTAGGGATAGCCGAACAGGTCGTAAAACTCCTTG
The DNA here is from genome assembly GCF_945952095.1 of uncultured Arsenicibacter sp. Taxonomy (GTDB): domain Bacteria; phylum Bacteroidota; class Bacteroidia; order Cytophagales; family Spirosomataceae; genus Arsenicibacter. The sequence goes on from NZ_CAMFHL010000117.1 coordinate 13,190, forward strand.
ATAATGATTTGTACGGGCTCCAGATCGGCGGGGCCGGCCTGTCGGATAGTCGGGGACATGTTACTGCATCAGGGTTTGTAAAACATTAACTGAACTAAAAGTAATACCAATCCCGATTGCTCTACAAAGGATAGTCGATAAAAAATAGCCGCCTGTCGATTTATTACTATGATTAAGAGGATGGTAAACACAAACCTTAAGGCTTGTACCACTTTTATTGTATTTTTGACGGATTTACCCAAAAAGTGTTCATCAATGAAATACACAGCCTGGTCGCTTTTGTTTTTGCTTCCTGCTATAGCGTATAGTCAACAACAGCCTACCCCCGTTCAGCGTGCCCTTCACCGAACCGAAACGGTAGCTTCTGTTCCTCAGTTAGGAGAACAACTGAACCTGAAAGATGCCATTGCGATGGCGCTGGAAAAGGATTATCAGATTAAAGTTGCCAAAACGCAGGAACAGATTGCGCGTAATAACCGGATTCCGGGCAACGCCGGCCTTTTGCCTGTGCTGACCGGTAACGTCAACAGCAACGGATCGCTGCAAAACCTGAATCAGGGCTTCCTGGATAATATCCGGCCACGGCAAACCGCAAACGGCGTTTTTAACCGTACCGGTGTGTTCGGCATAACCGGCACGTATACGCTCTTCAATGGGTTTTCGAACTTTATCACCTACGAACAATTGGGTGATCTGGTAAAAATCAGTGAGGTAACTACGCGGTTAAACATCGAAACAACCATTGCCGGCGTTGCCACGGCCTATTACGATGTGGTCCGGCAGCTTCAGCAGATTCTGGCGCTTCGTCAGGCGCTGAATATTTCGCGGGAACGGCTGGAACTGGCTAAAGCCAACTATGAAGTTGGTACGCGGTCGAAGGTAGATTTCCTGAGTGCGCAGGTCGATTATAACGCCGATAGCTCGGCCCTGGTGTCGCAGGAGCAGACACTCCGGAATGCAAAAATTCTGCTCAATAGTCTGATCGTGCGGGACCCGTCCACCGAGTTTGCCGTGCGGGACACCATTCTGGTAAAAACCGATCTGGCGGCTGATCAACTCCGGCAGTCGCTGTTCGAAAACAACCCGCTGCTGGTAAATGCCAAACTTAACCGCCGTGTTGCCGACCGGAATACGCAGATTGCCCGCGCGTCGCGGCTGCCGACGGTTAACTTACAAACGGCTTATAACTACACAAGGATTGATAACCAGGGCGGTTTCGGTATCGGAAACGCCCGCAACACCGGTCTGACCTATAACATCCAGGCGGCTATCCCGATTTTTAACGGTGGCAACATCAAACGGGTAATTGCCAATGCCAAAGCCAGCGAACTGATTGCCGAATACCAGGAGGCTGACCAGAAAGTGTTGCTGCAACAGGCGTTCGATCAGACGTATACCCAATACCGCAACAGTCTGACCCTATTGAACCTGGAGGTTCAGAACTACCAGATTGCAATCCAGAACATCGATATTGCCTATGAACGTTACCGCGTCGGTAACTCAACCGCCGTTGAATTCCGTGATGTGCAGCGGAATGCCGTGGCCGCGCAGGCGCGTTTGATCAACGCCGAATTTACGGCCAAAGCCGCTGAAATCGAACTCCTCCGCCTGAGCAGCACCATTGCACAGGGACTGTAATAAAGAGCGAAAGAGGTAAAGAGTGAAAGAGCGAAGGAACAGGCAAGACCCTCTTCTTTCGCTCTTTATTTTTTGCCGCGAACGCGGTCACTCTTTCACTCTCTCGCTCTTTCACTCTTTCACTCTTGGTTATCTCTCAAATCCCTTTGCGATAAAGGCCAGCGCGAGGGGAAGGCCGGTACGCCAGTAGCTCCACGTATGGGCACCGTCGCGGGCACGGTATTCGTGCGGGATTTTCCGCTGGAGCAAGGCGAGGTGCAGTTCGGCGTTGCCTTGTGAGAGGGCATCATCATCGCCGCAGTCGAGATACCACTGTACTTGTTTTAAATCCCCTTCCGGGGCCGATTTCGACAGCGTCAGCGGGCTGTTCCGCTTCCAGTGCACCGTAACACGGTCTTCGCCTTTCAGATCCGGCCCCAGCAGTACGCTATACCGGCGGTTATAGCCTTCATCATCCATCGCTTTCAGGGTTTCGTCGCTCCGGACCGCCGCGCTCATGGCCGCTGAGGCACTGAACAGGTCAGGATGATGCATGGCCAGCAACAGGGAACCGTGACCACCCATCGACAACCCCGAAACTGCCCGGAACTCACGGCTGGCGCGGGTCCGGTACGTCTTGTCGATATGGGGAATCAGCTCCTGCACAAACATGTCTTCGTACCGGTATTTATTCTGGTAATCATTCATGTACCACGTTTTAGCGGCGTCGGGCATCACAATGATCATCGGCGGCAGATGCCCCGTCCGGATTTGCTCGTCCATCATCCGGTCTACCTCGCCGAACTGAATCCAGCTGGTTTCGTCATCGCCGAGGCCGTGGAGCAGGTATACTACCGGATAGCGCCGGTTTGAGGTGTAATAATCAGGCGGTAAATAAACCGAATACCTGACCTGCGCATTGAGCAGCGAACTACCCATTAACATGCTTTCGAGCAGGCGTGTCTGAGGGGCGGTAACGACCGGAATCGGGCCGCTGGCAGGCTCCGGCAGCGAATTCCGCCGCCGTGACTGACCGCTGGTAACCGCAACGGTCAAAATAAGTAAGGATATGGTCAGAAAAATATGTTTCATGCTGAATGTAGACTATTGCCGGCTATGTGGTTAATTTTAGGTTGTTTTATTGTTAATTCATAAACCATGAACGGTTTATTAGCGGGTATAACTGCTTGTTTTAACGAAATTTGCCTTTAAATACATATATATAAAACTTACGTATAGCTATTTCCGTACGTGTTCAGGCTACTGTAACTTATCACATGAGAAAAAGACATATACTCGCTCTCTGTCCCTTATTACTGTCGGCGTATAGTTTTGCCCAGGTGCCGGACTGGGAAAATCCGCAGGTTATCAGCCGGAATGTAGAGAAACCACATGCCAGCTTTGTGCCTTATCAGACCGAGGCGCAGGCTTTTGACGGTAAAAATTCGCCTTTTGTTAAAAGCCTGAATGGCACCTGGAAGTTTCGCTGGCTTAAAAATCCGGCGGCTGTCCCGCAGAATTTCTATGACCCTGCCACGCCGGACCAGAACTGGGATAACCTTCCCGTACCGTCGAACTGGCAGGTAGTCGGTGCGCGGGAGGGCCGTCCGTACGACCGCCCGATTTTCACCAATATCAAACATCCGTTTCCGGCAACGCCGCCCCGTATTCAGGCGGATACCAACAGTGTGGGTTTGTACCGGACACGCTTTACGACCCCCGCCAACTGGCAGGATCAGGAAGTATACCTGCATTTTGCCGGTGTGCAATCAGCCTGTTATGTATACCTGAACGGCCAGCAAATCGGCTATCACGAGGATGGTATGACACCGGCCGAGTTCCGGATTACCGACCAGATACGGCCGGGCGGCGGCGAAAACGTGCTGGCCGTTGAAGTTATTAACTGGTCAGACGGCAGTTACCTCGAAGATCAGGATTTCTGGCGGCTGTCGGGCATTTACCGGGATGTGTTTCTGGTGGCTAAACCCCGCCTGCACATCCGCGATGTGCAGATTATTACGGATCTCGATGAGCAATACAAAGATGCTACCCTTAAAGTTTCGGCCTATCTGCGCAACCTGACCGGCCGTGCTGACCTGACTAACCAGTTCCGGATTACCCTCTACGATCCGGCCCGCAAACCGGTTTTCAGTGAAAAGCTGCTGGCTGCCGATGCCGTGGGTACCGAGATGGATAAAATGTTCCGGATTACGAAGCCGGTTACGGCTCCGGCACTCTGGACGGCTGAAACCCCGAATCTGTATACCTTAAGCCTGCAACTGTTGAATGCCGACGGACAGACGATTGAGACCGTAACGCAGCGCGTCGGTTTCCGCGAAGTTACCATGGCCCGCGGGCAACTGCTGGTTAATGGTAAGCCCGTAACCTTCAAAGGTGTAAACCGCCACGAATTTGATCCGGTGACCGGCCGCGTCATCAGCCGCGAAAGCATGATCCGCGACATTATGCTGATGAAGCAGCATAACATCAACGCCGTCCGGACGTCACATTACCCGAACGTGACGGAATGGTATGATCTCTGCGATGAATACGGACTTTATGTAATTGACGAAGCCAATATCGAAAGCCACGACTTGTGGGGTAAAGGAGTAATTCTGGCCAATATGCCGGAGTGGCGGGATGCGTTTATCGCACGCGGCCGGGCGATGGTCGAACGGGACAAAAATCACCCCTCGATTGTGATCTGGTCACTGGGGAACGAGTCGGGTATGGGCCAGAATTTTCTGGATATGGCCGAGCTGATCCGCGTGGTTGACCCGTCGCGCCCGATTCACTACGAAGGCCGCGCGCCCTATACCCCGACTTCACTGTCGAATTTTGACATTATTTCGACCATGTACCCGTCGGTCAATGACATGCTGACGCTGATGGAGAAAGACCCGAACCGGCCGGTGATCGTCTGCGAATATGCACACGGAATGGGTAACAGTATTGGTAACCTGAAAGATTACTGGGTCGCTATTGATAAGTATCCGCGTCTTCAGGGTGGTTTTATCTGGGATTGGGTGGATCAGGGGCTTCGGCTGAAAAACAAGGCAGGGCAGGAGTATACTGCCCATATCAATTACATCGACGGAGCGAATGCAGGGGATGGTCTGGTGAACCCCGACCGTATACCCCAGCCGGAAATCAACGAGGTAAAATACATCTACCAGTATATTAAAATCGGGACGCAGGGAGCGGTTTCGGCCGAGCAGCAGACCGATATTTCGGCACGGATTACGCTCAAAAACACCTATGACTTTCTGGGCCTCGATCAGTTTAAACTGGAATGGACACTGATCCGCAACGGAGAGGCCGTACAGAAAGGCACGGTTGACAACCTGAATGCCCAGCCGGGACAAACCCAGCTGGTTGCCCTGCCATTGCGTTTACCGGCGGGTATGGACAACGGTAGTGAATATTTCCTGAATGTAGCGGTTGTTACCAAACAGGCGGCACCGTGGGCACCGGCAGGCCATACGGTAGCGTCTGAGCAGATTCCGATCCGGACCCGGTTGTCGGGCATGGTGCCGATGGGCATCAGCAGCCTGCCGGCGGTTAAAACCACGGTTTCGCCGGATAAGGTGGTTATCCGTACGAAAGACCTTGTTACGATTTTCGATAAAAAGGCGGGTGGTTTGTCTGAACTGTTTTATTTCGGGAAAAAGGTCATTGAGCATGGCCTGCAACCGAGCTTCTGGCGGGTACCGACTGATAACGACGAAGGAGGCGGAACAGCCTCGTTTGCGGCCCGCTGGCGGAAGGCTGGTTTAGATACTGCGCTGGCCACTCCGGTCGATATGCAGGTGTTGGTTAATCAGCGCCAAATGGTGACGATCCGCAGTACGAACGAAGTGCGGCTGACGGAAGGCAAGCTGATTCAGCAGACCGATTATACGGTATTCGGTACCGGCGATATTCAGGTCTCGACAACGGTAACGGCCGAAGGTACTGTGCCGCCGCTGGCCCGGGTGGGTACGCAGCTGGAACTGGCCCCGTCGTTTACCAACCTGAAGTGGTATGGCCGCGGACCGTTCGAAAGCTACCGGGACCGCAAGGAGTCGGCGCGGGTTGGCCTGTACAGCGGCAAAGTAGCCGATCAGTATTTCCCGTACATCATGGCGCAGGAAAACGGGAATAAAACCGATGTGCGCTGGGCACAGATTACGGAAGACGCAGGGCTGGGCGTGCTCATTATCAGCAGTCCGGCTAGTATGTCGTCGGCCGACCGGAATCTGCTGAACATCAACGTCCGCGACTACACGGATGAGGCCTTGCTGGCAGCCAAAAATCCGGCCCAGCAGACACCGGAGCGCGGCAACATTACCCTGGTCAACATTGATATGCAGCAGATGGGGCTGGGCGGAGATGACAGCTGGTCGCCACGGACGCATCCGGAATATCAGCTACCGGCCAATAAAACCTATACGTACTCATTCCGGATCCGGCCGATTGACGCCCGTACCAGCGTGACCGACGTGGTGGCGATGCCGTTGCCGCTTTCACGCTGATTAACCCGTAAAACGCATGAAAAAACTCATTCTGTGCCTGTTATTTCCGCTGGCAGGTTTTGCGCAGTGGCAACCGCAGCAAAGCAATACCGACGCCAGTTTCCGGGCAGTATCAGCGGTGAATAATACTGTTGCCTGGATTGGCGGGACTAAAGGAACATTTGTCCGCACCACCAACGGCGGTACGACCTGGCAGGCCGGTACGGTAAAAGGAGCCGAGGCCTGTGATTTCCGCGACGTACATGCCGTGGATGCGCAGACAGCCTACCTGATGGCGGCAGGCCCCGCCGAACAGGGGCAGGCCCGTATATACAAAACTACCGACGGCGGTAATTCGTGGCAGTTGCTGTACGAGACTAAGCAAGCCGGGGTGTTTTTCGATGGCATCGACTTCTGGAATGCGAATGAGGGCATTGTGTTCAGTGACCCGATTGGTGGTAAGTGGTTTGTGTTACGGACGCAGGACGGCGGAAAAACCTGGCAGCAGGTCTCACCGGACAACTTACCGGCAATGGTTACCGGCGAAGCCGCGTTTGCCGCCAGCGGCACGAGCTTGCTGGCACGATCCGGCAAGCAGAAACAGGTCTGGATTGGCTCAGGCGGGGCCACCACCGGACGGGTTTTCCGGTCGGCCGATGCCGGTGCGACCTGGTCGGTGGTCGAAACAGGACTGGCTGCCGGACCGAGTGCCGGGGTATTTGGCCTGTGGTTCAGCAAGGATGGCCGCAAAGGAATTGCCATCGGCGGCGATTACAAGCAGGAAAAACTGGTATCAGACAACGTCGCTGTTACGCAGGATGGGGGCAAGACGTGGCAACCGGGCGGCGCTACCAATCCGGCCGGCCTGAAAGAAGCGATCGGCATGCTGACTGCCAACCGGCTGGTGGCTGTCGGGCCCTCGGGGACGTGTTACACCGACGATTTCGGGAAGACCTGGACACCCATCGACG
>NZ_CAMFHL010000118.1 GCF_945952095.1 uncultured Arsenicibacter sp.
CCACTTCACATGTTACGACCATGGAAGCGAAACTGACCCGTGCGATATTTTCTTTTCTGACTAGTGCGGTTACACAAGCGCGGGCCGATGCCGAATTCTTTCTGCGCATCAGCGACGACGGCCGGTACACCGTCTCCATCGACGACCAGACCATCACCATGTCGCGCGGCCGGTTCCGCTTTTTTGACCTGCCGGGCGGTCGCCAGCGTATTGCTATTCTGCGGAACAACATGCAGGTGTTTGAGGACTGGATTGATCTGCGGAACGATAGCCGGACCGTTGCCGAATTCGTGCCACGCCGCGGCATCCGCCCGCTGTCGGTCTATCCGCTCTACATCAACGGCCGTTACTGCGGACCAGACTGGGATCAGCAGGGTTATACCAACAACGGCCCGAACTGGCCAAACGGAAACCCTGACCGGCCGAACGGGAATACATGGCCGGATCGTGACCGTCCCGGCAATGGCAACGGAAATTACCCGCCGAACACCAATACAGCCGGTATGAGCCGCTTTGATTTTGAGCAGTTAAAAAGCCGCGTAAACCGCGAAAGCTTCGACGAACGGAAATTTGAGCTGCTCCGCAACGTGCTGCCGGGCCGTCCGCTGTCATCAGCGCAGTTATCCGATCTGCTGCGTCAGTTCTCGTTCGATAAATACCGTCTTGAAACCGCTAAGGTTGGCTGGGAATCGGTTACCGACCGGCAGAACTATTACATTGTGTTCGACACTTTTAGTTTTGACAGCTCTAAGCGCGATCTGAAGCAGTTTATCAACTGGCGGTAAGACACTCATGCATACTACAACAAGGGCGGGAAACCGCCTTTTTGTTTTTTTTGGGAAGTTCATGGATTCTGTACCTATTTTCGGCCTGATTGCCGTCAATCCGCGCCAAAATCATTAAAATCGCAGCTTATCTCAACTACCAACAGGAATGAAAACAAACGTATTGGCGCTGTTAACGCTCTTAATTTCATCAACCGCATTCGTTTTTGCGCCCAAACCCGCCCCGATTGAGGTAATCGCCTATTACTCGTCCGGACCGGAACAGGTGGCCGAAATTGATCCCAAAAAAATGACCGATATCATTTACAGTTTCGGTCACCTGAAGGGCAACCGCTTTGCGATCGACAATGCCCGGGACTCGCTAACCCTCAAAAAGCTGGTTGCCCTGAAAAAACAGAATCCGGCCCTGAAAGTCCATGTATCGCTGGGCGGCTGGGGCGGCTGTGCACCGTGCTCGGAAATCTTTTCGACGGAAGAAAACCGGCAGGTATTTGCGAAGTCAGTAAAGGCAAACCTAATTTATTTTAATGCAGACGGCATTGACCTTGACTGGGAATATCCGGCCATTCCGGGGCACCCCGGCCACCGGTGGGTACCGGAAGACAAGCCGAATTTCACCCGTTTAGTCCAGCAGCTACGGAAAGAGTTGGGTCCTAAGTATAAGATCACCTTTGCTGCCGGTGGGTTCCAGCGTTTTCTGGATGAATCAATCGACTGGAAACCGGTTATGGCCGTAGTCGATCAGGTAAACCTGATGACGTATGATCTGGTACATGGCTATTCGACCGTCACGGGCCACCATACACCGCTGTACTCAACACCCGAACAGAAAGAATCAACGGATAATGCGGTACAATGGCTGATCAATCATGGAGTTCCCCGCAACAAGCTGGTGATCGGTGCTGCTTTCTACGGACGTATGTGGGAAAACGTAGCCAATGTAAACAACGGCCGTTATCAGTCAGGCAAGTTTAAATCGGGCACCAATTACCGCGACCGCGCTAACGTAATGGCACCGGACAAAGGCTTTACGTATTACTGGGATGATACCGCCAAGGCTCCGTATCTCTACAATGCTGCGGAAAAGCTCTATTTTACGTTTGACGACCCGCGGTCTATTGAGGCAAAAACGAAGTACGCGATTGATCAGAAACTGGGTGGTATTATGTTCTGGGATTTAAACGGTGATCAGCCCAAAGGCGGACTGCTGGATGTGATTGACCGGGTCAAACATCAGTAGAATAAGCCCCAGTTATCCTGAATATCGTTGGTGCGGTCGAAACTTTTCACCCATTCAACAAACAGCACCCGGAACTGCTCAATCTCCTCACGAAGGAGTTTGATGTAGGCAGGATCGCAGAGGCGTTCGGCACGCAGGTAATTGGTCTGGGTCAGGAGTTCGCGGGCGTGGATTTTAATCAACACCGCGTTCTCCATCCGGATTGTAAAGAGATCGCCGCCTTCGGCACCAACAATTTTGGGCGCCAGCATCATCGCATTGGCGATCATTTGTTCGTGCATCATTAAAATGTCCGCCTCTTTGTCAATCGTATCGGCAATGGCCTGGGTAATGTCCAGCACTTCCTGCGCTTTTTTCAGAACGGGTAGATTTTCAATACGCCGGTTTTCAGCCTCCAGCTCACGCTGAGCCGCTTCGGGGTCATAATTTTCCTCGAAATCGTCCCAGTCAAATGGCTCGTCATCGTCATCATCAAACCGCATACATTATGGCTATTTTTATAGCAAATGAACACAATCGTTTGCCAAAAACAAATCCCTGCGCATAAAAATGGAGCTTACCGTCAGTACACCCGCTATCCTGTTCTCAACGGTTTCCTTGTTGATGATTGCCTTCACCAACCGCTTTCTGGCCATTGCCAGCCTCATCCGTGATCTGCACGAAAAATTCCGTACGACCCCCGACTCGGTATACGTTGCCCAGATACAGAATCTGCACCGGCGGCTTTTCCTGATCCGGAATATGCAGATTATCAGTATACTGAGCCTGTTGCTGAGTGCGATCTGTATGCTGGTCATTTTTCAGGGAAGCCAGACTGCTGCCCGCTGGTTGTTTGTATCAGCGCTGCTGCTCCAGATTCTGGCGCTTGGCATCTCGGTTGTTGAAATCTCGATTTCGATCAATGCCCTGAAAATCGAGCTGAGTGACATGGAACATGAACTTACCTATCCCTCGCTTGAAGCTACCAGAGCGCGCTTTTTCCCGCGCCGGAACAAGAAGCAGAAGTAACCTTGTCGTATACAACTTTTCACATGTGTTCTACCCGTCCTGCTTCCCCTTTTCGCAAATAATCCGTAATTTGGTGCTCAATTATCGTAGGTGCTTCGGTTAGGGCTGTGGTTATGAGATTTTTTAATGATTCGTGGGGATTGGTACGCCTTCTACTACTCTGTTTTTCAATTACCTTCGCTTTTCCGGTTGCGGTGAAAGCACAACTCGATGCCACCTTCCCGCAGGAACGGATGGTCTTCCAGCGCAGTAACAATAATCAGGCCACCGTACAGATTGCCGGTAGTTATAGCCAGGCATATGACCGCATCTCAGTTGATGTAATCAACCGGATTTCGGGAGCAACCGCAATGAGTAATTTTACGCTACAGACCAACCTGAGCGGCGGTCAGTTCAACGGCGCCGTTATCCTGACCGGCGGCTGGTGGAAAATCGTCGTTAAAGGAGTAATCAACAACGCTGTGGTAGCGACCGATACCATCCAGCGGGTCGGCGTCGGCGAAGTACTGGCTATTATGGGCCACTCCAACGCGCAGGGGTCTACCTGTAGCGTGGCTTCCTGCAACTATGAATGTAACCTGTGCCCCACGCTCACCGGTGCTACCGACGACCGTGTTACCTGCGTGCAGCTGAACGATAATAACACATCGACCTTTTCATCACCCAACTTCAGCATTTACGAAAATACCGCCGACCCGGCTTATCTGCCGGGGGCAGCTCGTTTTGCTAAACTCGATACTTATGTCGGCGAGGCGCCGTTTGCCAAATTTTCCTGGTTCTGGGGTTATGTCGGCGACCTGCTGGTGCAGCAACTGGGTGTGCCGGTGCTGTTCTACAATGCCGGTTTCGGCGGTTCCAACATGGAGCATACCTACAAAGCAGCGTATGATATTCCCTTTGATCATGGATTTATCCGGTATGACCTGCGCATGCCGTATGTGAACATGCGGAACATCATGAACCTGTATGTGCCCACCACCGGTATCCGTGGTGTACTGCTTCAGCATGGTGAAAATGACCGCTCACTTGATGCATCGTCAATTCAGATGTATAACGTCGGGGTTATTGACAAGGTGCGTTCTGAGTTCAGCATGCCGAACCTGGCCTGGAGTATGGCTATTTCGTCGTATGCGGCCGGTGCTGACTGGGCAAATGTGAAATCGGCCCAGCAGAATGTCATCAATACGGCCAATTACAAGGTTTACCAGGGGCCCGATCTCAGCCAGATTAACTCCGACACCGATCGTCCGGACCAGATTCACTTCTCGCCGACCGGCCAGCAAAAGGTGGGCGTTGCCTGGGCTAATGCGCTGCTGACCACAAACTTTTTTACCGTAACAACGCCGTATACGGGCCAGTTACAGCCCCTTGCATCGATTAACTGCGCAACCGGTAATCAGCTGACTATCAACCAGCCGGCAAATTACAACCGCTATCTGTGGGATAACGGGCCAACCACCCAGTCTATCACGGCAGGTCAGGGCACGTACAGCGCCCGCATCCGCAACAGCCAGAACCAGTATTATTTTCCGCCGTCGGTGACTGTGCCCGCCAGCGTAACCGTGGCTACGCCTGCCGTTACACCGGTAAGCGCTACTCTTTGCGATGCGCAGAGTGTAACACTTACCTCCGGCAACACCGTCAATAACCTGTGGAGTACGGGCGCAACTACGCAACGTATCGTTGTGAGCGCAGCCGGGCAATACAGCGTTCAGGCCGTTAATCCGGTTTATGGCTGCGTATCGGCCCCTGCTACCGTAACCGTTACATCAGGCTCCTCGTTTACACCGGTTATTACGCCAGGGAGTTCAACGCTGACAAACGGACAAAATACAACCCTGACCGCATCGGGCTGTACAGGGGCGCAACAACGGTGGTCGACCGGCGCAACTACTGGCTTTATTGTGGTTAACCCAACCATAACGACCACCTACTCGCTGAGCTGCTGGAGCGCCAGTGCGTGCGTAGCCACCACATCAATCACGATTTATGTACCAACCAGCAATACGGTAGTCGCCGCCGATCTATCACTGAATATGATGGTCAGCAACCGGACTCCGCGGACAGGCGACATCGTGAGCTATACCCTCAACATCAAAAATTCGGGGCCCGGCAGCGCAACAACTGTGAGTTTTGAAGACCGTTTACCGCCCAATCTGAACTTTATCTCCTCACCGACATTAAGTTTCGCGAATGGTACCGTAAGTGGTGTGCTCTCAAATCTGGCGGCGGGTAGTACAGCCTCACACAGTTTCCGGGCACAGGTTACGGCACCCGGCATTTATCAGAATGCGGCCGAAATCATGGTCTCCAGCAATCCGGATCCGAACAGCCAGCCCGGCTCAGGTACCGGCGACGGACAGGATGATGCTGCCTTTGCCGATTTGCGGACCAGCGATCAGGGCGCCGATGCCGTTTATGCCTCGCCGAACCCGAATCAGGTGTCGCTTCCTGCCGTACAGCCGAATCAACCGGCCAGCAGTTCAACCGGTGCCGATCTGAGCCTGCGCATGTATTCAAATGTCCGGACGGTGTCCGTTGGTCAGGTCGTTTCCTTTACGATTGTCGTCTATAATGACGGTGGTCTGACAGCAACGAACATTTCAATCGGGAATGAATTTCCGGTAGGGCTCCAGTTTCTGTCTTCGCCAAACCTCATGACATTTCAGAACGGATTACTGACGGCGTCTATTAGTCAGTTACCGGCAGGGCAGAGTACGTGGTTTACGTTTACGGCAACTGTCACAGCAACAGGACAGTTAATTCAGCGGGCACAGGTGACAGGATGCAGCCAGCCCGACCCCGACAGCACGCCGAACAACGGGTCGCAGAACGGCGAAGATGATACGGCAAATATTGATATCAGGAGCATTTAATAGGGCATGGATGAAGATTTAGTAGCATTCTAAATGCCGCTGTCCTCATTCTACAAACTTAAAAATACTATATTTGCTCCGATAACCTGACCCACTGCAAGCATGACGTACTGTCTGGGCATTAAGGTTCGCTCTGGTTTGGTTGCCATTGCAGACACCCGCCTGACTTCAGGAACTGAAGTTTCCCGTAACCGTAAAATCACCGTTCACGAAGTCGAAAACCATTCCTTATTCATTATGACGTCCGGCCTGCGCTCGGTCCGGGACAAAGCGATTACCTACTTTCAGGAGGTCATTGATGAGCGCGACCGCTCTTTCAACAAGCTCTACAAAGCAGCCAATGCGTTCGGCCAGATGGTTAAGCGTGTGGCTACTGAAGATAAGGAATCACTGGCCGCCAGCGGTCTGAATTTTAACCTGAATGCGATTGTCGGCGGGCAGCTGGAAGATGATAAGGAACACAAACTGTTTATGATTTATCCGGAGGGTAACTGGGTGGAAGTAGACAGCGGTTCGCTCTTTAAAATCATCGGCAACTCCGGCTATGGTAAGCCGTTGCTGTTCAGAAACCTGACGTATGAAACAAGCCTTCAGGAAGCGTTAAAGATCGGGTTTCTTGCCTTTGATGCAACACGGGTCAGTGCTAATGATGTAGATTATCCGCTCGATGTGGTTATCTATCGCGAAAATAGTTTTCACATGGCAGAGCACCGGCTTGAAAAAGAAGATATGGAAGAAATTTCGCACCAGTGGAGCGCCTTACTGAACAACTCAGTCCGTAAGCTGCCTTCGTACTGGATGGATCCTATTTTCGAAAAACTTAAAGCCTCACCTCCATCGGTATGATTATACATGTACGGCACTCGTCGTACTATGACTACGACGATATAGTCACGCTGTCTCCACACGTACTGTACCTGTATCCGCGCATGTATCCGTACCAGCGTTTGCTGGGCTATGATCTGACGATAGAGCCTGCCCCGTCGAAGGTTGTCCGTAATGTTGACGTTGAAGGGAATGTGCAGCAGGTGATTTACTTTACCGGTCCGACCAACCGGCTTCACGTGTCGGTAAGTATGGAATTGCGGTCTGACAGCTTCAATTCCTTTGACTTTGTGCTGTTTCCGTTTGAGACCAAACACCTTGCCGGTTTCAAATATCCGGCAACGGTTGAGAGTATGTTGCAGCCCTATATGGAGCGGGTCGGCGTCACGGCCGATGTCGAGCTTTGGGCGCGCCGGATTGCAGCCAGTGCCAACTGGGAAACGGTCCCTTTCCTGACCACGCTGAACCAGACCATCCGGCAGTTTTCCTACGAGATCAGAGAATATGGTCCGCCGCTGTCGCCTGCTCAGACGCTTAGCGACCGGAAAGGATCGTGCCGTGATTATACTACACTGTTTATGGCCGCCTGCCGGAGCCTGGGGCTGGCCTCGCGGTTTGTGAGCGGGTATCTGTTCGGTAATCCGCAGCAGGAGCACCAGCTGCATGCATGGGCAGAGGTATACTTGCCCGGTGCAGGCTGGCGTGGTTTCGACCCCACCGAAGGCTCGGTAGTCAGCAACCACCACATCTTTCTGACGTCGACAGCCAAGCCCGAACTGGCAGCTCCTATTTCGGGTACGTACCGGGGAACGGCTAAATCAACCTTCCGGGCCGAAGTGGCGATTTATTAGCAAAATAATGTTGGCCCGAACCTCATTTTTTCGTCTGATTCATCGTTGTTTATCCAATACCCGTTTAAGGCACTATCTTTGTCTATTAATTAATCTTTATCACCATTAACGTGGCATTAATTAAGTCTATCTCCGGTATTCGCGGAACGATTGGGGGGCGCAGTGGAGAAGGGCTGACCCCTTTAGATGTAGTCAAATTTGCAGCCGCCTATGCGCAATGGTTACGCCAGCGTCAACAGGCAGCGGGCAATCAAACACCCATAACAGTAGTAATCGGCCGGGATGCACGGCTCTCGGGCGATATGGTATCGCGTCTGGTTTCGGCAACGTTACAGGGTATGGGTATCAACGTTATTGACCTGGGTTTATCGACGACACCAACGGTTGAAGTCGCCGTTCCCGGCGAACAGGCTGCTGGTGGCATCATACTTACAGCCAGCCACAATCCGATTCAATGGAATGCGTTGAAACTACTGAACGAAAAAGGTGAATTTATTTCGGCACAGGACGGCGCTGAACTACTGGCCATTGCCGAAGCCGAATCATTCGATTTTGCTGAAGTAAAAAAACTGGGCTCATACCGTACCGACGATACCTGGCTGCGCCGGCATATCGATCAGATTCTGGCGCTTCCGCTCGTGGATCGCGAAGCGATTGCCAATAAGAAATTCCGCGTAGTCATCGACTCGGTTAACTCAACGGGCGGCATTGCGCTGCCGCTGTTGCTGGAAGCCCTGGGTGTAGAGCAGGTTAAGTCACTTCACGGCGAACCAACCGGCCATTTTGCCCATAATCCGGAACCGCTGCCCGAAAACCTCGGCGACATTATCAAGGAGCTGGAAAAAGGCAGTTATGATCTGGGCATTGTTGTTGATCCGGATGTTGACCGCCTCGCCCTGATCTGCGAAGACGGCACACCGTTTGGCGAGGAATACACGCTCGTTGCCGTGTCTGATTATGTTCTGAAGCATGAGCCGGCCAACGGCTTTGTCAAAAATACGGTATCCAACCTGTCCTCTACCATTGCCTTGCGCGACGTTACCGAAAAAGCACAGGGTCAGCATTTTGCCTCAGCCGTTGGCGAGGTAAATGTGGTTGAGATGATGAAGGAGAAAAACGCGGTAATCGGTGGCGAAGGCAATGGCGGTATCATCTATCCCGAACTGCATTATGGCCGTGACGCGCTGGTGGGTGTTGCACTGTTTCTGAGCCACCTTGCTAAGTTCGGCAAATCGGCCTCTGTGCTGCGCCGGACCTACCCAAGCTACTACATCTCTAAAAACAAAATCGAACTGACGCCAACCATCGATGTCGATAATGTGCTGGATCGTATCACGGCAAAATACGCCAAGCATCCGATCAACACCATCGACGGCGTTAAAATCGAATTTGGTAAAGAGTGGGTACACCTGCGTAAATCAAATACCGAACCGATTATCCGGATTTACTCGGAGTCGGATACGCTGTCAACGGCAGACCATCTGGCGAAGAAGATTATTTCAGACATCAAGGACGTGATTACAGATCGTCAATAATACTTCCTGATCCATCTGAGGGCGGCTTTGTTCGGACAAAGCCGCTTTTTTTTTGCCATTTAATAGGGTTTTAAACGCCAATGTCTGCTGTGAGTTTGTATGGTACAATCATCATTACGCAACGATATGAGCGCTAAAAAAATTTTCGGAATTGTACTGACACTGGCCGGTATGGGCGGTTTGATATATGGCGGTATGGATTTATCATCAGGTGGGGTAGCCCGTGCCTCGTTTGTTTACCTGCTGCTGGGTGTGATCTTCTTCTTTGCAGGCATTAAACTGCTCCAGAATACCAGAGATAAAGTGGTATAATGGATAAGGGGCAAACGCCAGGCGTTTGCCCCTTATCCATTATACCTTAATGACTACCAGAGTTTTGCCGGGTATTTACCTTCGTCGTGCAGTTGCTTCAGCGATGCCTGTACCATCGGCTTGTCTTCCGGATAGGTAACACCAAACCACGCCGATTGGCTTCTGAATACCTTACACTGTCCCTGATTACGCTCAATCAGGTTGGTCATAACGGTCGGGATGTAGAATTCAGCTTTAGGCGCGTCAAAATTTGCCCGCGCATACGCTTCGAATTGCTCCTGTACATACGGAAATACCGCTTTTTTGAAGCCCCAGAAATTCATCGATACCGGCGTTTCCGGCGATAGCGGAGTAAGGGTGTCTCCTTCTTCAAAAACAATTTCGCCGTCCTTTTCGTAAATCTTCGTCCGCTCAATTACTGACACCAGATTACCCGACGCATCGGCTTCACAAACGCCCCGTGAAACCGAGCCGAATTCTGACAGCGTATTTTTTACTTCGTAACCGACCAGCGCATGCAGCGCGTCGTTGGTATCATTTTTCAGGAAATCGGCCAGAATCTGAAAGGCTTCAGGACCGTAAAAGTCATCGGCATTGATCACCGCGAACGCCGTGTCAGTCTGCTCCTGCGCGCACAGCATCGCGTGGCCTGTACCCCATGGCTTTGAACGGGTGACAGCACCCAGATCGGCTGGCACGTACGACCCTAAGGCCTGAATCGCAAAATCAACGGCTATCTTTCCGGCCAGCTTTGGCAAAAATATCTCTTCAAAATCAGCCCGTAATTCTTCACGGATGATAAACACAACTTTACCGAAACCGGCCCGGATGGCATCAAAAAGTGAATAATCGATGATTGTTTCACCGTTTGGCCCGAACTGATCAAGCTGCTTAATCCCTCCATAGCGGCTACCCATTCCGGCCGCCAAAATCAACAAGGTTGGTTGCATTATCTACTTAGTTAAGTCATTCCGGCTTAGGAAAGAATGACGATTACATGTTTTGCCGCGCAAATTTACAGAAAACCTGATACGCAGGTCAGCAAATGCGGATTATCCCATGCAAATCCATTCAATCACAAAAAGGGGAAATTTTTTCTGACTATTGTTATAATTTAAATTTGTTCTTTTAACTTTACGCTTAGCAATAGTTGCTTAGGCAACAAATTACATTTCATCAACTTTAATACGCCGGTTATGCCCTTTTACCATACACTCGGAACGATTCCGCCGAAACGGCACACGCAGTTTGAAAAACCAGACGGCGGTTTCTACTATGAGCAGTTATTCGGCACGATTGGCTTCGACGGCATGTCTTCGCTGCTCTATCATCTGCACCGGCCAACGATGGTCAAAGCCGATCTGGGCAGCGTTGACATGACGCCGAAAATCAGCATTGAACGGAATATTCTGTCGCGTAAGCTCATCGGTTTTAACCTCCCTCCTGCCGATGATTACCTCGACAGCCGCGTACAGCTCATGGTTAATAGCCGTACAATCATCGGCTTAGCCTCTCCGCGGCAGTCAATGACCGGCTATTTCTACAAAAACGCCGACGCCGATGAGCTGCTCTTTATCCATCAGGGCAGCGGCCGCCTGCGGACATTGCTTGGCACAATTCCGTTTGGTTACGGCGACTACCTGGTCATCCCGCGCGGCATGATCTATCAGATTGACTTTGAGACGGAGCAAAACCGCATTTTATATGTAGAGTCAGGTTCGCCGGTCTATACCCCTAAGCGCTACCGGAATTTTTTCGGGCAGTTGCTGGAGCACTCGCCCTTTTGCGAGCGGGATATCCGCCGGCCGCAGGATCTGGAAACCCATGACGAGACCGGCGACTTTGTCATTAAAATCAAAAAACAGGGAACGTTACATTCGTTAGTGTATGCGACGCACCCATTTGATGTTATCGGCTGGGACGGTTATAATTTCCCGTATGCGTTCAGCATTTTCAACTTCGAACCCATTACCGGCCGTATTCATCAGCCGCCACCGGTGCATCAGACGTTTCAGACCGACGCGTTTGTGGTATGTTCGTTCTGCCCGCGCCTGTACGACTACCACCCGAAAGCGATTCCGGCCCCGTATAACCACTCGAACATCGACTCCGACGAAGTTATCTATTACGTCGACGGAGACTTCATGAGCCGGAATGACATTGCGGCCGGTCACATGACCTTACACCCGGGCGGCATTCCTCACGGACCGCACCCCGGCGCAATGGAACGGAGCATCGGCAAAACCGAAACGCAGGAATACGCCGTGATGGTCGACACGTTTCAGCCGCTGATGCTGACCGAACAGGCAATGCTGCTCGATGACGGAAAATACTTCCGGTCCTGGCTATAAACACTTCATCTTCAAAAAACTATGCAACTCACTGACAATCTGACAACCACGCCGGCAACAACCCATACCGGCGATTTTCTGCCACTCAACGGCACGGATTATCTGGAACTCTATGTCGGCAATGCGCGTCAGGCAGCCCACTATTTCCAGACAGCATTCGGCTTTCAGCCACTGGCCTATGCAGGGCTGGAAACCGGCCTGAAAGACCGCGAATCGTACGTAGTTGTTCAGGATAAAATCCGGCTGGTCCTGACATCACCCCTTCACGAGGGCGGTGAAATCAGTCAGCACATAAACCGGCATGGCGACGGCGTTCATGTCGTTGCGCTCTGGGTCGATGACGCAACCAGTGCCTTTGCGGAAACCACCCGCCGCGGTGCCGTAGCGGTGATGGAGCCTACCCACGAACAGGACGATTCGGGGTATGTGGTCCGGTCGGGTATCCGGTCCTACGGCGATACCATCCATATTTTTGTGGAGCGCAACGACTACCACGGTGTCTTTCTGCCCGGTTTCAAGCCCTGGCAGCCGCACTACCAGCCCACACCGGTCGGTTTGCGGTATGTTGACCACATGGTGGGCAATGTAGGCTGGAACGAAATGACTACCTGGGTTAATTTTTATGCCAACGTGATGGGCTTTGCCCAGCTGGTGTCGTTCGACGATAAGGATATTTCGACTGACTACACGGCGCTGATGAGCAAAGTGATGAGCAATGGCAACGGCCGGATTAAATTCCCGATCAATGAGCCGGCCGAGGGTAAGAAAAAATCACAGGTAGAGGAATACCTCGATTTTTACGGCGGCCCGGGCGTTCAGCATATTGCCGTAGCCACCGACCATATCATTGAGACCGTAACCGCCCTGCGCGACCGCGGGGTTGAGTTCCTGCGCGTACCGGACACCTATTACGAAGAACTGAAACTACGGATCGGAGAGATTGACGAAGAAATTGATCAGCTCCGCGAGCTCGGCATTCTGGTTGACCGCGATGACGAAGGCTATCTGTTACAGATATTTACCAAACCGGTATGCCCGCGCCCGACCCTGTTTTTTGAAATCATTCAGCGGAAAGGAGCACGCTCGTTCGGAAAAGGCAACTTCAAGGCGCTTTTTGAAGCCATTGAACGGGAGCAGGAACTGCGCGGAACGCTTTGACCTAACCATACTGACACCATGCACCAGCGATATGACCAATACACCGCTTCAGACCAGGCAGTCTGGCGGTTGCTGTTCGAGCGGCAGATGGCGCAGCTTCCCGGTAAGGCCAGTCAGGCGTATCTTGACGGGATCCGTAAAACGGGTTTTGTAGCAGACCATATCCCCGACTTCGACCGGGAGATCAATCCGCGCCTGCTGGCCCTCACCGGCTGGCAGGTGGTCGCTGTGCCGGGGCTGATTGATAACCGGACTTTTTTTGAACTCATGGCCAGCCGCCGGTTTCCGGCTACCACCTGGCTCCGCCGCGCCGATCAGCTCGACTACCTGCAGGAGCCCGATATGTTCCATGATACGTTCGGTCACGTGCCGCTGCTGTCGAACCAGGCGTTTTGTAATTTTCTGGCATCACTCAGCCAGCTCGCACTCGACCATATCCAGAGTGAAGAAGCGATTGAGATGATTTCTCGGCTGTATTGGTATACGGTCGAATTTGGATTAATTCAGGAGCCGGAAGGGCTGCGGATTTACGGCGGAGGCATTCTGTCGTCGCCGGGCGAAACAACCTACAGTTTGTATGATCCGGCCCCATGCCGGTCTTCCTACGCTGTATCAACGTTGCTGACAACGCCTTATATCATTGACCGGTATCAGGAACGGTATTTTGTCGTTGAGTCGTACGGGCAGCTATACCACTCCGTACCGGAAATTGCGCGGAATCTGGAGCTGCTGCTGGCCAATACCGAACATATTTAAAGATCAGAACAAAATTGAATTATATTGATTGTTAGCAGAATATTATTGACAACTTCGGCAAAACAACAATATACTCCGTAACAGAAAGTGCCTAAATAGCGTATTTAATTACTTTTGTAATAATTTTAAAAATTGCTATTAACCAATTTCCGTTATCTGATCTTTACAACATGACGCATCCCTCTGATTCGCGTGCTTACTTTTTTAAGATTGACACAACCATAAAAAAAATCAGGAATGCCCTCCAGAAGCAGTTTAATGATGCAGGGTTTGATCTGACGGTTGATCAATGGGTGGTACTCGACCACATTGCCAGAAATCCGGGCATCAGTCAGAACCTACTGGCTGATCTGACAGCCAAAGACGCCCCGACGGTGACCCGGATTATTGATCTTCTTGCTAAAAAAAGCCTCGTTGAGCGACGCATGGCAGAAGATGACCGCCGTAAATTTTTGATTTATCCGACTAAAAACGGACAGCAGAAATACAGCGAAATGTTACCGACCGTAGCAGCGATCCGCCGCAAAGGCTGGGGAAATCTGAACGAAGACGATTATCATCACTTCGTCAGGATTATGGATTCTATCTACAATAACTTTAATGACTGATTGGCCAGGCAGGTTGGTTTGTCTGGTAAACGAACTCCGGACAATCTTCTATACCTATGTTTGGCATCTTCAGCTACGGCATTGCCAGCCCCCGCGCTGGCTTTAAAACAGGCGATTTTGTTCTGGACCTCGAAGTAATCGGACTTCTTGGCTTTTTTCAGGGGTTACCTGTTAATCCGGCCGTATTCGCTCAACCTACCTTAAACGATTTCATTGCCCTGGGCAAAGCTGCCTGGCTGGCTGTTCAGGACCGGATCAATCACCTCCTCAACGATCCTGAACAGCCGCTGGCGACCATCCACGATCAGGTATTTATCGACGTTTCCCGCGTAACGATGCACCTCCCCGTTCAGATCGGCGACTATACCGATTTCTACGCCGGTATCGAACACGCCCGCAATGTAGGGCTGATGTTCCGCCCGAACGGCGATCCGCTGCTGCCAAATTACCGCCACCTGCCGGTTGCCTATCATGGCAGGGCCTCGTCTATCGTGGTATCGGGCACACCGGTCAAACGGCCGGACGGGCAGTTTCTACGCAATGACCAACCCGTTTTCGGCCCAACAGAAGCGCTGGACTTTGAACTGGAGCTGGGGCTGATCATGGGTAAAAATACATCGCCCGGCACCGTCGTATCCGTTGACGAAGCAGAGGACTGTATCTTTGGCATTGTGCTGTTCAACGACTGGTCGGCCCGCGACATTCAGCGGTGGGAATATCAGCCGCTCGGCCCCTTTCTGGCCAAAAACTTTGCCTCTACGATGTCGGCCTGGGTCCTGCCCTTCCACCAGCTCGATGCGGCCAGAATCGCAGGGCCGGTGCAGGAACCCGAACCGCTGCCTTATCTGCAAACCCGCCAGCCCGGCCATTTTGATATTCATCTGGAGGTATTTTTACAGCCTGCCAACGGCGATGAGGTCCTGCTCAGCCAGTCAAATGCCCGGCATCTGTACTGGAATTTCGCCCAGATGATCGCCCACCATACTGTCAATGGCTGTAACCTGAACGTTGGCGACGTGATGGCCTCGGGCACCATTTCGGCTCCCGCTACTGAAACCAGTCCGGCAGGCACCTTCGGCTCACTGCTCGAATTATCGTGGGGCGGTCAGAAACCGGTTACCTTACCGGACGGCAGCACCCGAACCTATCTACATGACGGCGACACCGTTACGCTGCGGGGGTGGATAGAGACCGCCGCCGGCCGTATTACCTTAGGCGAAGCACGCGGCCGGATCACCGCCTAACACATTCACTATTGACCTTTATCCGGATAACATTTGTTCTTCCGGTGTACCGTTATCACTACCTTATGAAAACCATCAAACCTACCGATATTCCGCATCCTGACTTTCACCGGCTTATGATCGGTGCCATTGGCCCGCGGCCGATTGCCTTTGCCAGCACCGTTGACGGAGCAGGCGCGGTGAACCTGAGCCCGTTCAGTTTTTTCAACATGATGGGCTCCAAACCGCCAACTGTCGTGTTTGCAACCACCATTAACCGGCACTTACAGAAAAAGCACACACTGCTGAATATTGAAGAAATACCGGAAGTGGTTATCAATATCGTCAACTACGCGATGGTCGAGCAGATGTCGCTGTCTAGTGCCGAATTTGAGCGGGGCGTTAATGAATTCGACAAGGCCGGCTTTACCCCGGTAGCTTCCACGCTGGTGCTGCCGCCACGCGTTGCTGAATCGCCGGTGGCGTTTGAGTGCCGGGTTAAGCAGATTATTCCGGTTGGCGAGGGAGCAGGCAGCAGCCACCTGATTGTCGCCGAAATTGTGCTGGCGCATGTCAGAGAAGACATTCTGGACGAACACGGCACCATTGATCCCGCCAAAATTGACCTTATCGGCCGGATGGGTGGCAACTGGTATGCACGGGCCAGCGGAGAAGCCTTGTTTGAAGTAGCACGGCCACAGCGGGGCATTGGTTTCGATCAGCTGCCACGGAGCGTGCGGGAAAGCCGGATTCTGTCGGGTAACGACCTGGGCAAACTGGCCGCCATACCGGCGTTACCGGTGGCAGAAGCAGTACTGGCCTACAGGCAGTCCGGAAAGCTAACAGAACTTTTTGACGAAGCACAGGCCGGTTGCGCCTATCTGCCGGATCTGCTGCATAGCCGGGCAAAACACCTGTTACAGGCCAACCAGGTGAGCGAAGCATGGCTTGTACTGTTACAAACCAGCCTATCCTGAACAGTCATTTTTACTTTTTAAGTGTATTTTTTTGTACATACACTTGGTATTATGTGAATAATCAATGGAATTACTATATTCGCCCAGTTCCAAAACCACAGACTTACCATGACCCTTTCTACCGAAGCCTTTTTAGAATCGTACAAACCTGAAGTCCGGGATTTAGCCTTACGCATACGGGATGTCGTCCGCGAAGTACTGCACGATACCGGCGAAACGGTTAATCCGGCGTACAAAACCATTATCTATGGCGCAGGTCCTCACATGTCCGATGAGATCTGTTACATAGCACCATTGACAACCAGTGTAAATCTTGGTTTTCCGTTTGGAACGAAACTGCCGGATCCGGAAGGATTACTGAAAGGAACCGGTAAACTAATGAGGCATATCAAGTTTGAAGGAGAAGCTGACGTTGATACCCCCGCCATCCGTGCGATTCTGACCGCCGCCAAAACCCACGGAAGCTTTTAAATAAATGGATAATGTACAATGAATAAGGTGAGGCACAGGCTTGCTACCTCACCTTATTCATTGTACATTGCTCAGTATTCATTTTTAAAACCCTGCCGCTGTATTATCTGCTCTCGGGTCAGAAGCACCCTCGTAGGAGCCATCCGGCCGTACCAGAACGCAGTCCATCCGGCCGAGGGTGTTGGTCAGTTGCTCCAGTATATATCCCCGGCCTTGCAGCGCCTTAATTGTTCCTTCGGTAAAGGCTCCGTTTTCGAATATTGTTTTATCAGGCAGCCACTGGTGGTGGAACTTCAGGGCATTTACCGACTGCTGCATGGTCATGCCATGCTCAATTACGTTCAGAATTGTCTGGAAAACCGACGTAATGATGGTTGAGCCGCCCGGCGTTCCGACAACCATAAACAACTTACCGTCTTTTTCGATAATGGTCGGCGTCATCGACGAAAGCATCCGTTTGCCCGGCGCAATCGCGTTGGCCTGGTTACCGATCAGGCCGAACATATTCGGCACGCCCGGTTTAATGCTGAAATCATCCATCTCGTTGTTCATAAAGAACCCACCGCCGCCGACTACTACCCGGCTGCCGTAGCCACCGTTCAGGGTTGTTGTAATCGAAACAGCATTGCCGTCTTTATCAACAATGGAAAAGTGCGTTGTTTCGAGGCTTTCGTAGCCCGGAATGGTCCCACCCTTAACCGCCTTACTGTCAGTGGCCTTTGCAAATGAGAAATCGGTCCAGCGGTCTTTCAGATACGCCCGGTCGATCAGCTGATTCACCGGCACTTTCACAAAATCAGGATCACCGAGGAACTTGGCTCTGTCGGCATATACCCGGCGCTCCGCCTCGATCATGACCTGGACGGTAGAGTCACGGTTCCAGCCCCAGCGGCGCAGCGGATAAGGCTCCACAAAACGCAGCAGCTGCAACAACGCTACCCCGCCACTCGAGGTTGGCGGCATGGTAATGATATTGAACTCTTTATAAGACGCTTTGATCGGATCCCGCCAGACAGAATGGTAGTTTTTAAGGTCTTCAGCCGAAATCAGCCCCTTGCCCTGCTCCATCTCCGAGACCAGTAGCCGGGCGGTCTCGCCTTC
Source organism: uncultured Arsenicibacter sp. (assembly GCF_945952095.1). Lineage (GTDB taxonomy): Bacteria > Bacteroidota > Bacteroidia > Cytophagales > Spirosomataceae > Arsenicibacter. Next base: position 18,078 of record NZ_CAMFHL010000118.1, read on the forward strand.
GTAAAAACCGGCACGGCCCTTGTCCTGAATCCGCCGCAGTACTGCCGCCAGGTCTTTCTGAATCAGCACCTCTCCTTTCGCCCAGGCCGTGGTGTCACCGGGAGTCTGACTTGCTTTCATGAAGTACGTTTTTCCCGGATTGATCCGCATCAGGTCTTTTTTTACGCGGTTCAGGCCGCTGGCTTCCCGCTCAGTCAGGACCACTCCCTTTTCGGCCAGATCGATGGCCGGTTGCAGCACCTGTGCCCAGCTCAGTTTACCAAACCGCTTGTGGGCCTCGACCATCCCGTCGACCGAACCCGGCACACCACTTGCCAGGTGACCGCTGATGCTCAGCCCCTGAATCACATTACCTGCCCCATCGAGGTACATGTTCTGATGGGCTTTGCCCGGTGCTTTCTCACGGAAGTCCAGCGTATAGGCACTGCCCTTTGCATCGCGGAACACCATAAAGCCGCCCCCGCCGATATTGCCGGCTGCCGGATACACAACGGCAAGCGCAAACTGTACTGCCACAGCCGCATCAACGGCATTACCACCTGCCTTCAGAATATCTACGCCGACACGGCTGGCATCCGGATGGGCCGACGCCACCACCCCGTTCCGTGCAATGACACCCTGACGGTCAGAGTAAAACGGTTTGACCGACGGATCTTCGTTGGAATACTGATAGACACCCTGGCTTTTGGCAACGCCGGGTTGTTGTTGCTGTGTGGTAGACGATACTGGCCTGTTGGTTTTACAGGCAACAAAGGCCAGTGCAAGAAACAGCGCATACGCGTTCGCGTGCAGAACTTTTTTCAGCATGATTCAGGAGGCAGGTAGTTGTTGAATCCACTAATCTACAAATAAAACCCGGATTCGGTACCCGCATCCGGTAAACAAACCCGGAGCTTCCTGCGGTAAAGGTTTCGATTTGTCCCCCATTTTTGCCAGTTTTACAGAAAAATAGAATCCGGCCTGCTCTGCTTGCTGATTTCCGCTACCGGAAATCAACCAATGGCCCTTTTGAATTACTACTATGGCGATGACAGCAAAGCCTCTATATAAACACCTCTCTCAGCAAATTACCGCCTATGCTCCCGAAGAAGCCCGGGAAATGGCGTTTATGTTACTTGATCATTACTTTGGCCTGCGCAAGACGGATGTGTTGTCTGACAAAGCCCTGCCCGCTAACCGGACGGAGCCGGACTGGAATCAGATTATCAGCCGACTGAACAATCAGGAACCGATTCAGCACGTGATCGGGACGACAATTTTTTGCGGACTGGAATTTGAAGTGTCACCGGATGTGCTGATACCACGGCCGGAGACCGAAGACCTTGTGCGGCTCATCATGCACGATTTTTCTGACCGTGCTGATCCGGATGAAGCCGGTCCGGTGCAGGTACTGGATATGGGCACCGGCAGCGGTTGCCTGGCGGTAACGCTTGCCCGGTTTCTGCCGACCTCGATTGTAACGGCCTGGGATGTCTCAGAGAAGGCTCTCTCAATGGCCCGCCGCAATGCCGATAACCTGAACGCAGACGTTACTTTCGAAAATCAGGATCTGCTCAACATTCCGGCCACTGATACCCGCAAATTCGACTGCATCGTCAGCAACCCGCCGTATGTTACCCGTTCGGAGGCAGCCCAGATGGACCGTAATGTACTTGATTACGAGCCGGATGTGGCTCTGTTTGTGGAGGACAGCGATCCGCTGATTTTCTACAAAGCCGTGGCCGATTACAGCAAGGCGCATCTGAATGCAGACGGTGCCTGCTACGTCGAAATCAACGAACGGTTTGGTGCAGCAACACGGCAGGTGTTTGAGGAACGTGGTTTCCGTCAGATTCAGGTCTATCGGGATATTCATGGCAAAGACCGCAGTATCCGGGCTACGTTTTAACAGCCGCTAACGGGTAGTGCCGGACGGGTCCGGCTGTCACTACCTGCAGGCCCTCATCAACCGCTATGCAACCAACGTCGTTTACCTATCACGCTAAAATACAGGAAGTCACCTCCGAAATCAGTAAAATTGTCGTTGGACAGGACCGCCTCATAGACCGGCTGCTCGTCGGCCTCTTTACCGGCGGGCATATCCTGCTGGAGGGCGTTCCCGGATTGGCCAAAACCCTGA
>NZ_CAMFHL010000119.1 GCF_945952095.1 uncultured Arsenicibacter sp.
ATTTTTATGGTTGCCCTGTAAGGGCTCAATCTATTGCATAGGGCACAGCCCTATGGAAGGAGATAAATAATTCATAACCTGGGAATATATCCCAGGCAACAGATTGAGCCCCGTTGGGGCATTTTTATGGTTGCCCTGTAAGGGCTCAATCTATTGCATAGGGCACAGCCCTATGATATGAGATAAATAAAAAATCAATCCCAGACATATTTTTCATCATAAGGGATTTTGTAATTCTTGTAAATCCCCCGGCATTCATCCTGAAAATTCTTTTTCTGATGATGCCGGTACTGGTTTTGAATGTAGCGTTTTACGGTCTCAGCCTTATAAATACTTACCGAAAAGGCTGCATAGCCGGTTTGCCAGTAAAAACCAGCATAGGCCGACCCCTTGGTCTTAATCCATTTTGAGGAGTTCTTTTTAACATACTCCATCAACTTCATCAAAGGAATTTTCGGCGACAGGGTGCACAAAATGTGAATGTGGTCGTAATAACCACCAATCTGTACCGGATAGCATTCGTAATGCTTACAAATGCCGCCCATGTAGCTGTACAATTCTTCTTTGATGCTGTCATCAATAAGCGGCTGGCGGTACTTGGTACTGAAAATCAGATGGACGTAGACGTGGGAGATAGACTGTGGCATGACCAGACAGGAATTAGTTTCCGGTTTAGACGGTCAGCACCAGCGATGTAACAACCCGCTACACCACCAGCAGCCCGTTTTCCCGAAGTTCCTTCCAGGTCTCCGACTGGAGCAGCGCACTGAAATCACCTAATCCGGCCGCGTCGAAATCTGCTTTCAGGGTCTCAAACGACAAAACATCGTCCTGGCCGATGCGCAGACGCGGAATGATCGTTTCCAGCCACTCGCCCAACGCCAGACTGGTTTCAATGGCCCATTCATTTTTCTTGTCGAAAAAGACCAGCTCCGCCATTTCAGTGATCCGGCGGCCTTGCTGCACTTCGATGATCGAGACCGACGGCACGCTACCCAGCCACAATACCATGGCGTTGGCACGGGGCTGGCTGTCGGCCTCATGGCGCAGGCTGTTCTGGATATAGGTCGGTGGTATGGTCGTTGGCGGCACCTTGAAGGTAAACCACTTTTTGAGCGGGAAGTCAAAACAGACGCCGTGCATGTAGTTGAACAACGACTTCCGGAGCCCTTCCGAAAACTGTTCATGGGGACCGCCCAGCGGATCGGCATGGTCGAGGTCGTTGTCGGCAAACGGGCCCTGGTCGGGTCCTAACCGCATGACGTCGAATTCGGCAGGGTGGAGACCCACCGGACTGTGGGACGTCATGGCAAAGCGGTGCCAGAAACCCGACTGCACAATGCCCGCCTGAAACAGCTGCCGTACCATTTCTAGCGAGTCAATGGTTTCCTGCGCAGTTTGCGTCGGGAAACCGTACATCAGATAGGCATGCACCATAATGCCCGCCTGCGTAAAGTTATCGGCCACCTTTGCTACCTGCGCCACCGTTACGCCCTTTTTCATGCGTTCCAGCAACCGGTCAGAGGCCACTTCCAGTCCACCCGAAACGGCAATACAACCCGACGCCTTCAGTAACCGGCAAAGATCAGCCGTAAAGCTTTTTTCGAACCGGATGTTGGTCCACCAGACTACTGTCAATTTCCGGCGGAGGATCTCAATGGCCAGGTCGCGCATCAGGGCCGGTGGTGCAGCTTCATCAACAAAATGGAAGCCGTTCTGCCCCGTCTGCTCAATGATTTCCTCAATCCGGTCGCAAAGCAGGGAGGCCGTCATCGGTTCGTAGCGCTTGATGTAGTCGAGCGTGATGTCGCAGAACGAGCATTTACCCCAGTAACAGCCGTGGGCCAGTGTCAGCTTATTCCAGCGGCCGTCGCTCCAGAGCCGGTGCATGGGGTTCACAATCTCAATCACCGACAGGTAGTCAGTCAGGCGCAGGTCGCGGTAGTCAGGCGTACCCGTTTCGCGCTGCGGCACATCCCGTTCCTTCGCGCCGTTGTTATACACTACCTTGCCGTCAATGCGGGTATACACACGCTTGAGCTGGCTGGCCGGCCGGTTACCGTTCAGGTGGTCAATAAGTGAAAGCAGAGGCGCTTCCCCGTCGTCGAGGCAAACGAAATCGATATAATCGAACAGGCGGGGTTCGGCCAGCGACCGGAGTTCGGTATTGGCATAGCCACCGCCCATAATAACCTTGATGTGCGGGTAATGCTGCTTGAGGTATTTTCCGCAGGTCAGCGCACCGTAGAGATTACCAGGAAATGGTACGGTCAGGCAGACAACCGTAGGGGTATACTGCCGGATATAGCCGTCGAGTGCCGCACAGAGCAGGTTGGTAATGAGCGTATCGGGTGCCAGCAGGGCGGCATGCAGATCGTCGAAATGAGTGGCGGTGCGGCCGAGCCGTTCCGCATAGCGGCTGAAACCGAAGTGCGGATCAACAGCCTCGGTAATCAGGTCCGACAGGTCTTCGAGGTAAAGCGTGGCCAGGTGGCGGGCTTTATCGTGGATACCCATCGAGCCGAAGGCCCAGTCCAGATCTTCCAGGTCCGCAAAGCGTGAAGCCTCCGGCAGGTAACTCTGATCGCAGATGCTGTAGGCCAGTGTCGGGTTTTTGTTCTGCAGAAACCGGATGACCGGATCAATAGTTTGAACGTATTCGTCGTGCAGTTCGACAATGCGGTAGCTGTTTTCCGACAGTTCAGCCTCAGCCGCCAGCAGGTCATCGAATAGTTTCCGAAGCGTCGGGCGGGAAAACAGCTTTAAAATGACATCAATCCCCAGGTCAGCCTGATGAGCCGATACGCCCTGCGTATTCAGAAAACCCTTCAGGTAAGCCGTTGCCGGATAGGGCGTGTTGAGCTGCGTGAAGGGGGGAGTCAGTAATAAAAAAGTCTGTTCCAACGTAATACCAAAATCGATCCGGCTACAAAGGTACGGGCTAATGACCGGTTTTGGAGGTATGGGGTGCTAAAAACACCGGACCCTCCACCGGCCGCGCGTGACCATGTGGAGGGCAATGGTGTGTTAGTCAGAGTTTTAACTTGTAGGTTAACCCAAGCGTATAGGTTGGGTCAGGTGTCTCAATCAACTCCTGTTCCGTAAACCCGTAGACGGTAATGGTATTGTGCTTATTAAGTTTAATATCGAGGTTTGCCCGGTAGCGGATCACATCAAAACCCAGCCCGAAGCCATAGAAAAGGTCCGCCGAAACGCTGGGGGTAAACCGGCTTTTGTTCGGGAGTGCAACTTCGATCTTGTTCCGCAGATAGTCACGGTTGGCCTGTTCGCGGGTGACGTCGGTAAACTGGTTCTGATAGCGGAGCCGGTTCTCAAGCTTAATTTTGCCGATTTTGTGCTGGTAACTCAGATCGGCATAAAACCGGTGCATCTGCTCGTTAACGTACACTTCGCGGTTTGGTTTCCAGTTGCGCTTGCCGATAAACCGGTAATAGCCGGCTACTTCCCAGTGTTTATTCAATTTGTAGGCGGCTCCCAGTTCACCGATATACGAACCCAGATCAGATACGTTTTCGATAAAACGCGCCTGGGCAGTGGCCTGAATGGTTACCCGTTTCAGGAGCTTTTTCTCCAGCTGAATACCTGTCCAGAGCCGCAGACTCGGATCCTGGGCATGGGCAGTTAATGAAATCGTACTGACAAAAAGAACGATCAGAGCGGTCAGATAGCGTGTCATGTAAGGATAAGATTACTGGTAATAATAAACGGTCAGGCGTGCGGCGTCCTTCAGCAGGTCAATTTCGTTGACTTCCACCCGATGCACGTTCAGGCCGGTGCGCATGCGCAGGTCGCTTAGCAGTTCGGCGCGCTGCTGCGGGGGAATCAGCTCAATTCGTTCATAATAAACCAGTTGCGCCGATTCTTTTTTCATCAGCAGCGGGCTTTCAAGCAGAAACGTGACCGTCAGGATTACCCCGTTGAACAGGAGTTGTTCTATCCCGTTTCCCTTACTGATGGCCGAGATCAGGCCAAGGGCGATGACCAGAAACAGGTAGGTCATGTCTTTCAGTGAAATACTTTCTGTGCGGTAGCGCAGCATCGAAAACACGGCAAACAGGCCAAAGGCAGCGCCCATCGACATCTCGACCTTGTTCAGCAGAAACGAAATCAGGAAGATGATAAAGTTAAAGCTGAAAAACGTCAGAAACAGGTCAGCCCGCCGGTAGGTTTGGTAGTAAATACCCCGTACGAGGATCAGCACGGCGGCCAGATCAATGCCCAGCCGGATGAAAAAACTCAGGTTTAAGTCAGTGAACAAGGGATGCGTTTCGGTTGAGTGGGTAGTGAGTTGTTGCAAAAGCAGCATGTTGTTGTTGGGTTTTGCGGATCGTTTGCCAGTGGCGTTTAAAATTATTCTGTTTTACAGAAGGGTAGAGGTTCATGACCCCGAAGCAGTATTTGCTGAGGCCGCCCTGCCGGATACCGGCCTGTTTCATCACCTGCCGGCAAACTGATTCCTGCGCGCGGTTCTGCTTCAGTTCCACAATCACCAGTTCGGGGTAAGCTATTTGCCGGGCCTCATTGCGAAACGTCAGATTCAGGTCAATCGTCAGGCGTTCGGCGGTTTGTTTCCCTGCCAGTGTCAGCCGGGTATAATCGATCCAGAAAAGACCTACGAGCGGCAGGGCTTCGCATCCCGGAAAACGGTTCAGAAAACCGCGGGTTAGGTCGGACAGTTGCGGACTTACTGCCGCCTGCGGAATCCGCTTCTTAACCGTGCGACCCTTGTTGTTTTTGTGCTTTACTTCAAAAAAACTGATCCCTGATTCGACATACGTCCGGGCTCTCACTTTAAACCGGTTCAGTTTGCCCGACTGGTGGCGGTGATATAGCCGGAGGTCAGCCGTGTCGTAATACAGCGTCTGGTAACGGCATTGCCGGGTATCGTTTACGGTTAATAGCCGATAATGATCTGAAAACCGGTCCAGCAGATCAGGCAGTAAGGCGAGCGGTACCAGAAATTTGGTGTCGGTCCGGTCCATCAGCTTTACCGCATCCATGTCGTCCAGTGAAATCGGGTCGAACTGCATGAGCCGCTGGTCAATTAGTTCCGGAAACGGACGGCTGGCTAACTCCGTTGTGCGGAGGTGGCTAATTGGCTGTACTGCATGGATATCCGGCGCCATATAAGCAGGGGGGTGTGCGATTATGGGAGAGATACCAGACAGATGACCAGGTGGTTTAACGGTTGGGTAAGCCATCGTTTCGTTCGTGTTTCAGGGGATAGAGTAATCTTCATATTGGTTGATGTTATGGGTTACGCAGTGACGGTATGAAACGTGGCAAACCGGTAGAAATTCAACTCATAAATTAAAGAGATGTGTCTAAAAGGTAAGGCATTGTGTCGATAAATAGCGGTTCTTTATCTTTACAACCGGAAAATACAAAATCTTCTATGGTATCGCTAAAACCTGTACTCAAATACCTTTCGCTGGCGGTCTGGACTATGACCCTGATGCTGGCCGTTCATGATCTGGCAACTGCGGCAAAAAAACAAAAACAGACCTATGAAATGCGCATCTACCGGTTTAAAACACCGGAGCAGAAAAAACTGACCGAAGCGTATTGGGAGCAGGCTGCCATTGCGGCTTATAACCGGGCGGGCATTCAGCAGATTGGTGTGTTTGAGGAGGCTGATCAGAAAGACGGGCTGAAGCTCTATGTCCTGATTCCATACAAATCGCTGGATCAGCTGCCGAAGGTGGCCGCAAAACTGGCGAACGACAAAGCCTATATGGAGGCCGCCGCGCCCTACTGGAATACGCCGAACACCGAACCGGCTTATGACCGGATCGAAACGATGATTATGGAAGCATTCGACGAAATGCCTGCCTTGAAAGCTCCGGCCACAACGGCCCCGCGCGATAAACGCATTTATGAATTCCGGATTTACGAAAGCTACAGCGAGCGGGCAGGGCAGAAAAAAATTGACATGTTCAATGTTGGCGGCGAAATCAAAATTTTCGACCGGCTCGGGTTTAATGCCATGTTCTATTCAAAAGTGGTTGCCGGCCCGCGGATGCCTTGCCTTGCCTACATGACTACCTTCGACGATAAAGCCTCACGGGATGCCCACTGGAAAGCGTTCAGCAGCGATCCGGAATGGAAAAAGCTGAGTCCGCTGCCGGAATATGCCAATACCGTATCAAAAATTGAAGGGCACTATCTGAACCCAACGGCCTATTCTCAGCTTTAATAAGGAGAACTAAACGGGCATAACGTTGGAGAAAAAGCATACATCATCCTGGTCGGCGGTGAGCAGTTTAATGGTTCGGGCCGGCCTCGACTGGTTTTTACTGGCCCTGCTGGGCATGATCGGCCTGGCCTGGCTCTGGCCGGAACCCGGCATTCAGCAAGGCTTCTGGTCGCTTGATACGTTTGCGGATGTGGGCGTATCACTGATCTTTTTCTTTTACGGACTGAAACTGAGTCCCGACAAGCTCAGGGCCGGCCTCACCAACTGGCGGCTGCACCTGACCATCCACCTGACCACGTTTGTGCTGTTTCCGGTGGTGGTTTACGCCGCCAAACCATTTTTCGGCGAAGGTGAGGCTGCCTTGCTCTGGCTGGGTGCGTTTTATGTCGCTTCATTGCCTTCGACCGTGTCATCGTCGGTTGTAATGGTGTCGATTGCGGGCGGGAATCTGCCGGCAGCTATTTTCAACGCCAGCATTTCGAGCCTGATCGGTGTCTTTCTGACTCCCGTACTGATGGGCCTTGTGATGACGGATACGTCCGGAAACTATGATCTGGCCGGTGTCATCTGGAAGCTGACACTTCAGGTGCTGGTGCCGGTGGTGCTGGGGCTGGTGTTAAACCGGTGGCTGGGTTTTCTGGCCGACCGGTTCAAAAAACAACTCCGCTACTTCGACCAGATTATCATTCTGACCATTGTTTACATTTCCTTCTGCGAATCCTTCAGCCGTCACCTGTTCGATGGCCTTACCCTCCCTGATTTGCTGCTGCTGGGTGTCGCGATGCTCGGGTTGTTTTTCCTGATGTACGGCATCGTGTATGCCATTGGCCGGCTGCTGAACTTCAACCGGCCGGATCAGATTACGGCCTTGTTTTGCGGGTCCAAGAAATCGCTGGTGCAGGGTAGTGTGATGGCCAATGTGCTGTTTCCCGGCAATGCCGTCGGCGTGGTTCTGTTGCCAATCATGATGTATCATGCCCTTCAGCTGATTGCGGCGAGTATACTGGCACAACGTTTTGGCAGTGAAAAACAGCCCCATACGCCGGTCAGTGCCTGAACCGGCCTGGCCGGATTACCAAAAGACAAAAGCCCGCAGACGAACAGGATTCGCTGCGGGCTTCGTATGTATTCAGGTTGCAAGAGCAGATAATCTATCCGCGGCGGCCATAGCCACCAGGGCGGTTGCGGTATTGAGACGCATACAAGCGGTCACGCTGTGCCGGTGTCAGTACCGACAGAATGGCTCTGTTTTTCTCTGAAATGACACGCCGGTATTCCTGTGGTGTCAGCCGGGCGCGTTCCAGGTAATCATACCGGTTTTCGATGCGTTTGATGTCGCGTTCCTGGCGTCTTGTCAGGCCAACGATATTATCAATCCGGTCGATACGCAGATCTTCCTGATAGTCATCCATGCGGCTTTGTGGCTGGGCCGGATAACGGCCGGGACCAGGGTTATAGCCGCGTTGTGCGAACGAAATACCGGTTGTAAACAGGGCTAAGGTCAGGGCGGTGATGATTGTCTTTTTCATGGCTATTATCAGTTTTTTGTTGTTTCTGATTCTTAGAGACAATCGGCAGCGCATCGTTTAACGGCTGCCCGGACAGAGTCGACCGGGAGGCTTCGTTTGCCGATGAACAGCCGGTTTGCGCCGATGAAAAGAGTGTATGCATGGATTGCTATATAGTCACAAAAGATAGCCGGATTCGCTCTTTTGTGAACGTATGTAGTTATACAGAAACGATGTAAGTGGCTGAAAGACCGGATTAATTGTTTTTTTGCGGCAAAAAGACTGAAAACGTTGCACCTTTACCCGGCTCACTGCGGGCATGTATCGTACCGCCGTGGTTTTCGGCCGCTTTCCTGCAGATGGCCAGGCCAATGCCGGTGCCGGGGTACGTATTCTGGTTATGAAGACGGTGAAAAAGCTGGAAAATCCGCTCCTGATAGGCCTGATCAAAGCCGATCCCATTATCACTGACGGTGATTTCGTAGTAAAGCTGTCGGTCAGGCTGGAGCAGTATCGGCAGATCTTCCTGTGCAACCGGTTTACTGTTAATGTGAATAACCGGTTTCTGAGCGGGTCTTACAAATTTCAGCGCATTCGAAATCAGGTTCAGAAAGAGTTGCTGCAACTGTATGGGGTCACCGTCAATAACCGGCAGCTGATCGACGTAAATATCCGCATCGTGTTCCTGGATGGAAAATTCAAGGTCATCCAGAACAGCGTCAATCACCCTGCTCAGGGCAACCGTCTGGAATGGTTCCTGCTGGGTACTGATGCGGGAGTAAACGAGCAGGTCTCGGATCAGGTTCTGCATCCGCTGGGCGGCACCCTTCATCCTGAGCAGAATATCGGCCCCGTCTTCGCCAACCTGCTGGCTGTATTCGGTGACCATCAGGCCGCTGAACGCCTGGATTTTCCGTAACGGTTCCTGAAGATCATGCGAGGCAATGTAGGCGAAATGCTGCAGGTACTCGTTGGAGGCTTTTAGCTCCTTAACGGTATTTTCGAGCTGGAGCTGGAGTTTTTTCAGTCTGGTAATGTCAACAATGGTTGCCACAAAGCCATCCCCGAACGGAACTGCCGAAACCATGAACCAGTTATTGTAGGTCCCCAGCTGGAGCAGCCATTCGAGCGATTGTGCCGTCTGGCTTTCAACAACAGATGTATACAGCCGGAATAAGGCATTTTCGCGGATGCCCGGGAAAAGAGTGGTCATCCGGAGTCCGATAATGCTTTCCGGAGTCATGCCGATTACATCTTCCACACGCTTATTGGCCATCTCATACACAAAGTCAACGATTTCGCCGGCTTCGTTTTTTTCTGATGAACAATAAACAATCGAATAGGGCGAGGCATCCAGCACGCTTTGCAGCAACTTCAGGGCCTGCCCGTTGTTTTGTTCAGACTGCTTGTGGTGGGTTATATCACTGAACGAAATGATGATGCCATGCAGTACCGGCGTCACATTCGCCAGAAACCAGCGCCTGGCAAGGTATAGCTCAAATGAAGCTGGCTGGCGGCTCCCGGCGGCTTTCAGTAGTTTCTCCAGAAGGTCTGCCTGCTGAAACGGGCCGGTAACCTGCGAAACCCGCCGGCCGGTAACCTCTTCCGGTCTTAGCCCGAAGAGGTCAAAAAGCGCCTGATTAGCCAGTCGGTAGATCAGGTCCACCGGCTGGCCTGATTCCGGATCGGTTACTGGTTCGCAATACGTGATGAGCCGCGATGAGGTATTCATGATACCATACAGCAATTCAGTAAGCTGCGAAGCATCGGTGCTCATTGTTGTATCGGACATCATACGGGTTTCAGTTGCGCAAATGTAAAGCAGCTACTGCCATTGGGCGGCAGTGAAGGCATTTCTGAACTAAAGGTATGATTTGTTCTTAAATTCCGGACTATGGTCAGTCCGGAATTATTTACTGGCGCCGGTCAGATAAATGCCGTCCGGTTTCAGCTCAATTTTCCGGTCGCGGTACAAGGCCCCGATGGCTTTCTTAAACGTTTTTTTACTCATTTCCAGCTGATCGTAAATCAGTTTAGGATCGCTGTTGTCGGTAAGCGGTAAAAAGCCGCCGGCTTGCTGCAGTACCTGCACGATCCGGTCTGCATTCGGTTCTACATGCTGGTAGCCGGGTTTCTGGAGGGTGATGTCAATGCGGTTGTCTTCGCGGATGGTTTTTACATACCCGACGAGCCGGTCGCCCGGAAATACTTTCTGGAACAGCTCATTGGCATACAACAGCCCGCGGTATCGGTTGTCAACAATAGCATTGAACCCCAGGTCTGTCGGTTCATACACCAGCAGGTCAACCTCCTGTCCGACTTCCAGATCAAAGGCACGGTCGTTGACAAACTTGTTGATTTTGCTGGAGGCTACCAGCCGGTCGGTTTGTTCGTCGAGGTAAAGGTAGACCACATACCAGCGGCCAACGCGCATCGGGCGGCTTTGTTCTTTGTGCGGCACCAGCAGGTCTTTTTCCAGTCCCCAGTCCATGAACGCCCCGAAGTTCATCACCGAAACTGCTTGCAGGGCGGCAAACTCACCGCGCTGAATATGCGGCACGAGTGTGGTAGCGATCAGGCGGTCTTCGGAATCCCGGTACACAAACACTTCGATTTCATCTTCTGTACGAAGGCTTTCCGGCACGTATTTGTTTGGTAGCAGGATATCAGTGGCGTCTTCAGGGTCGCTCGTTGGGTCACCCAGAAACATGCCCACGCTCGTACGGCGTAAGGCAGTCAGGGTGTTCATGCGTCCGATTTTAAGCATGTACTGGAATTAGTTTAGTCGATTAAGCCACAAAGTTCCGGTAATTTCCGGTAATCGGGTGTATTCAATTGTTTTTTTTAACTGAACAGCAGATAGTCGGGTTATAACCATGCGTCCGGACGGCGCAGTTTTTCAATAACCAGGTACTACAACTATTCTGCTACCAACCATGAACGATTATGAATTCGGCGACTGGCAACGGATACTATTCGGCGAGGTGCCGGGTACTTTTCTGCTGGAGGTTTTGGGCCGGACACTGCTGATGTTCGTTGTCATTTTTGTGGCGTTACGGGCTACCGGTAAGCGAACTGTCAGGCAACTGTCAGTGGTCGAACTGGTACTGATCATTGGCCTCGGCTCCGCGGCCGGCGATCCGATGTTTTACCACGACGTGGGTTTATTACCTGCCCTGCTGGTATTCATCGTCGTTATCATAAGCTACCGGACCCTGACCCGGATGGCTGCCAGATCGCCGCGGGTAGAAACCTTGCTGGAAGGCAAAGTAATTAATCTGATTGACGAAGGGGAGTTTTCGTATCATGATTTCGGTAAGGAAGATCTGGCGCAGGACGAGTTTTTTATGGAGCTGCGGTCGGCCGGCATCGAGCATCTGGGGCAGGTCCGGAAGGCGTATCTGGAAACCAACGGCACCATCAGCGTTTTCTTTTACGAAGATAAAGACGTTAAGCCCGGGCTGCCGGTGTTGCCGGAGCTGTTTGCACAACGCACGAAAAGCGTAGCCGGGAAAGGGGAGTATGCCTGCACCTTTTGCGGCAATATTCAGTCGTTTGACAAGCCGGCCGCGCAGCCAGCCTGCGACCGTTGCGGGCACGATACATGGGTGAAGGCACTGGACTCAAAACGGGTAACATAAAAAAGCCCCGCTCCAACGGGGCGGGGCCGGTGTTTTTAGTGTTCGTGACCACCCGGGCCGTGTACGTGACCGTGGGCGATTTCTTCGGTAGAAGCGTCCCGAACCTCAATTACCTCAACGTCGAAGTGCAGGTTCTGACCGGCCAGCGGGTGGTTGGCATCAACCGTTACCGAATCCGGCGTTACGTCCGTAACTGTCACTACCTGGCCCTGGTTTGTATGGAACTGCATGCCGGGATTTACTTCCTGACCGCCGAATGCGCTGCGTGGTACCTGCTGAACCATCTCAGGATCAATCTGACCATAGCCTTTTTCCGGCGAAACGTCCAGCTTCAGGCTGGCGCCGGCCGACTGTCCTTCCAGGCCTTCTTCCATGCCCGGAATCAGGTTACCTTCACCGTGTAAATAATATAAGGGTTCGCGGCCTTCGCTCGAATCCAGTACGTTACCGTTATCGTCGCGCAGGGTATAATGGATGCCGACTACCTTGTGTCTTGAAATTTGCATAACCAGAATAATTGAGTCTGTTTTTGGTAAACCGGTTTGGTTACAGCTGTAAAGCAAATACCTTAAAGGCTAAACACCTAATAAAGGGTACAGATTTTATAAAATGACCTAACGGTTTTCCGGCGGTTCAGTGACCGCTGTTGTCAGAACAATGACAGATGATGCATGGTTCAAAACAAGCACAACTAAAGGCTGCCGGCTCAATAGCTGATCTCGTCTGATTTTACTTTACCACGGAAGGTCCAGAACACAAAAACGGTATAGGTCAGCACCAGCGGCATACCGATCCCGGCAAACAGCAGCATGATACTGAGTGATTTATTGGTTGATGCCGCTTCATAAATACTGATGTGCCCCGCCGGATCGGTATTCGACAAAACAAGGTTAGGGTATAAGCCCATCGCAAACAAAACCAGCATCAGCGCAATCGTAACCGACGAAGAAATGAACCCCCGCAGGTACCGGCGCTTTTCAATGCTTTGCCGGATATTCAGCACAATCAGGACGGCCGTCAGCGGGAGCACAAACAAAACCGGATGATTGTGAAAAATAGCCTGCATGTGGGGTACATAGATCAGGGTGGCCATAGAGGCCGTAATGAAACAGAGTATAAAGAACTTACTTGTGTTGTTGATCAGGATCGTCATGCGGGCATAGAGCCGGTCTTCCGTTTTCATGGCCAGATACATGGCGCCGTGCAGCATAAAAAGCGACAGGACTGTCACCGCGATCAACACCGCATAGGGGTTAATAAAATCGAGCAGCCGGCCGGTAAACTCGTGGTTAGCATTCAGCGGCATGCCCTGAATGAGGTTGCCCAGCACCAGACCCAGTAACAGGGCAATCGACGTACTCGACAGGCAATAGCTGACATCCCAGAACTGCCGCCACCATTTCATCGGCTCCTTGCTCCGGAACTCAATCGATATGGCCCGGAAGATGATGGAGACCAGCAACAGGATAAACGGCAGGTACAGCACAGACAGAATAAGTCCGTAGACCAGCGGAAACGCGGCAAACAGGGCCCCGCCGCCAATGACCAGCCACACTTCGTTACCGTCCCACACCGGACCGATGGCGTTGAGGGCAATCCGGCGGCTTTGTTCCTTCCGGAAAAAGAGGTGCAATGCTCCGGCCCCCAGGTCAAAGCCGTCCAGAATGCCGTAGCCGCTGACCAGCGCACCGATTAATAAAAACCACCACGTAGGCAGGTCTATACCAAGAAATGAGTCCATAATTACCGGGCGATTGTGTTGAATTTTGACGGCGGGGTTTCGGGATCTTCCACCTTAACGTAAGGTCCGTGCTGAATCTTCTTGTTGAGCAGGTACAGAAACAGCATGAACAGCATAACGTAAACACCCGTAAACAGGATAAGCGACACGACAACGTGTTCTGCTTTCACGGCCTGTGAAAGCGCATCTGACGTACGGAGCAGCCCGTACACCACCCACGGCTGCCGGCCGACTTCGGCGGTATACCAGCCAACCTGATTGGCGATCTGCGGCAACAGCACCGAACCGGTGAAAATGACCAGCAGCCACCGCATGTCAAACAGTTTTTTGCGGTACAGCATAAACAGACCGAACCAGGTCAGAGCAATGAGTGTCATGCCGATGGCCACCATGAGGTGATAGGTCTGAAAAACGAAGTTAACCGCCGAGGGCCGGTCATTCGGGTTAAATGCATTCAGGCCGGGGATTGGCTTCTTAAAATCACCGTGTACCAGAAACGACAGCCCGCCGGGAATTTTCAGCCCGGTTGTCTGCTGCGTTTTGGCATCCACCCAACCCAGCAGGTACATATCGGCCGGTGCCAGTTTGTCGAAATGGCCTTCCATCGTTGCCAGTTTGGCCGGTTGGTGATGGGTTACCACGTCGGCGGAGCGGTGGCCGGTAAAGAGCTGGAGCAGGGAGGCGATAGCCGCTACCCAGAGGCCGATGCGCATGCCTTTGCGGGCATGGTCGGTGAACTTGCCTTTCAGCAGGTGCCAGGCGCTGACGCTGATTACCAGAAAAGCACCCGACAAAAACGCACCGATCAGTACATGCAGGTACCGGTCGACCGATGAGGGGTTAAACACCATGGCCCAGAAATCGGTAATGACCGCGCGGGCGTGCATGCCTTCGCCTTCGATCCGGTAGCCCGCCGGTGTTTGCTGCCACGAGTTGGCAATCACGATCCAGAGTGCCGAAAACATGGAGCCCAGGGCAACCAGTACCGTCGACAGAAAGTGTACACGGGGGCTGACACGGTTCCAGCCGAAAAGCAGAATGCCCAGAAAACCAGACTCCAGCGCAAAGGCAAAGATGCCCTCTGCGGCCAGTGCACTGCCAAAAATATCGCCGACATAGCGGGAGTAAACGGCCCAGTTGGTGCCGAATTCGAACTCCATGACGATGCCGGTGGCCACGCCGATGCCAAAAATCAGGGCAAAGACATTAACCCAGAAGCGGGTTAGTTCTTCGTAGACTTTCTGACCTGTTTTGAGATAAAGACCCTCCATAATGACCAAACAAACGCCGAGGCCGATACTGAGCGGAGGGTAGATGTAATGGAAGGCTACCGTGAAGGCAAACTGTATGCGCGAAAGTAGTTCAACATTGTTCATAGCCGGTTGAGATAGTGGAGAGGCTATCGCGGGCAAGTTACAACAGAAGCCTGTTGGTTATCCTCCGGGGATTAAATATTCATCAACATTCTTTGATTATAACCAGCACTGCTGTTAAAAGGTACTGTCGTCGGGGGGCTTTCGATTGCTTTTACTTTTTCGTTTATTTAACGCAATTGCTCCCTTGACCGGATACCCATGAAAAAAACGATTTCTTTACTCATCTTCTCGCTTGTTATAACAGGCTGTTTACGGGCGCAGCAGCCGGCCCCGAAAAACCGGTTGCTGGTACTGACCGATATGGAAGCCGATCCCGATGACGCTCAGTCGATGGTGCGCTTGCTGCTGTATGCCAATCAGTTTGATATTGAAGGTCTGGTCGCCACTACGTCGATTCACCAGAAAAAGCGGGTTGCCCCTGAAACGATTCACCGGATCGTTGACGCCTATGGAAAGGTGCAGCCGAACCTGACGAAGCACGAAGCCGGTTATCCCGCAGCAACAGTACTGAAGCCGCTGATTAAAAAAGGATTGCCCGTTTACGGAATGGATGGTGTCGGCGAAGGCAAAGATTCCGAAGGCTCGGCCTGGATTATCCGGCAACTGGACAAAACCGATGACCGCCCGCTGTGGGTGGCTGTCTGGGGCGGGCCGAATACGCTGGCACAGGCCCTGTGGACGATCCGCAAGACCCGGACACCGCAACAGGCCGGCCGGCTTTACCGCAAACTGCGGGTCTATACCATTTCGGATCAGGACGATAGCGGCCCGTGGATTCGGAAAAACTTCCCGGACGTTTTCTTTATCGTCAGTCCGGGCTATGGCTATGAACATGCTACCTGGCGGGGGATTAACGGCACTGATCCGGGTACGCATGTCGAATACATCAGCAATGCGTGGCTGGCCGAACATATTCAGCAGGGACATGGTCCGCTGGGGGCTGAATATCCGGATGTTGCCTATGGCATGGAAGGGGATACGCCGACGTTTCTGGGCTGGATTCCGAATGGACTGAATGCGCCCGATCACCCCGATTGGGGCGGCTGGGGCGGCCGGTATGTGTTGCAGCAACCGAAAGAGGTGCTTGTCAGTCGGTTCAGACCGGCCGGAGCCCCGTCAGAGGAGCCAGAAACGCGGCCCATCTGGACCAACAGCGCTGATTCGGTAATTGCGCCACGGCCACCGTTCGGCCCGCCGCCGGCCGATGAGATCAGGACCCGTAAAAGCAGTCAGGCAACGATCTGGCGGTGGCGGAACGAGTTTCAGAACGATTTTGCGGCCCGCATGGACTGGTGTACCAAATCCTACAAGGAAGCTAATCACCCGCCCGTGCCGCGACTCGGGCATCCGGAGCGGTTTACCGTCACCTCCGGCGGGGCGTTCCGGCTCAGCGCCGCCGGTTCAGCCGATCCCGACGGCGATTCGATGAGTTACCGCTGGCTACAGTATCAGGAGGCCGGTTCGTATCCGGGTTACGTCAGCTTTGCGCCGTTTGCCTCGAACCTGTACGAGATCCCGGAGGTTAAGGCACCCGTCGTTACCAGCCCGCAGACCCTGCATTTTATCGTGAAAGTTACCGACAAGGGCAAACCGGCTCTGACCCGTTACAAACGGGTGATTGTGGATGTGGTGCCTTAATAAGTGTAGCACGGAATGATATTCCGTGCATTCTATTGTAAGCACTACTGATTCAGCAGCAGCCTGGCATTGGTGCCGAGCGTTAGTGTCTGACCGGTCTGGTAGGTGATTTTCAGCGCACGGGCAATCAGGTTATTGGGGACAGCCACTGCATGCCGTAGTTCAACGGCATCGGTGGCGACCGGTATGCGGTTACAGGACCATACAGTCGGGTCGTCCCAGTTACCGGTTTTGACGGTATACATGGCATTGCAGGAAGCGCCCTGCACAAAAACCGTAAAGTCCTCAATTTGCCCCGCCCCGTAGGTGTTGCTACCTGCCACCAGGCAAGGACCCGAGGCGTTGGTGCTTGGCGCATCGGCCAGCACACGGATACGGAGCGGGGTATTGACGACCGCCGTTTGCGGAATCGGGATGGTTACCGACTGCGTATTTGCCGATGCGGCGCTGAGTACCAGCTCACCGGCATCGGTAAATTGTCCGTTGTTGTTAAAGTCAATGTACGCTTTCAGATTATGGGTGTTCGAAAATGCCCCCTTGACCGTTAAGGAATAGCTGTTGCCGGCCGTTACGGTGGTCGAATTCAGGCACGTACGGTCAACATAGATTGCACCTTCGTTGCTGGCTGAGCCGGAGGTTACGTCTATTGTATTAAACCGGAACGTCTCCAGTCCGTAATAAATGCTCGGACTGTTATTGGCCGTAACTGAACAGGCCGCTACCGGCGTCGGATTCGGACAGAATGTATTCGGGTCAATGGCTACGACTGTATAGCTGTACGGACTCTGGGTAATGCCGTTGATGACTACGCCCGACACCTGCACGGAGAAGGTTTTATCGGCACTGCCGTTCCATGCCAGCGCCGTGCCGGGATTGGCGAGATCCCAGACAAGTGTATTGTCGCCGTAACCGCTTGTTGGCGTATATTTCGTAACCGCTACAGGGGCATTGTTATCGTCGAGTACCTGCACGGTGGCATTGGTAAAGTTCGCCGATGGAATGCTGATTGACCAGCGCGGCGATATTAATTCGCGGGGTACATAACCGGCCGGCGGATAGGCTACATAGGCCGGCTGGCTGGCCGGTGCCGAAAAGGTATTGAAAACCCACAGGGCGTCACTGTTGGTGGTGGAGCCGGTGCCGAAACTGCTGGCCCGTGAGTACAGAATCCAGCGGCGGTGTCCTACGGCTTCATTACCCGAACCAGGATCGTCCATGTAGAGTTTGATAGCATTCGACGCAAACGAACCGATGGCAAGGTTAGAGCTGCCCGCCCCCAGTGCTCCTGCTGCCGTATAGCATGTCCAGCTGGTTGGCGGACTGTGGCTGAGGCTATTATTAGCCCGCATCATCAGGGCGGCCTCCTGGGTAGGTACATTCCGGCTTGGGTCAAGAGTCATATTATCCGACAGGCCCGTTAAGCGCCGGTAATAGTTGATGCGCTGGATGACGCGGTTCTGCGCCAGGGTAGAAATACTGCCGGCAATACAGCCGTTAACAGTTCCTGTCCAGCCTAATTCGGTGGCGCTGACGGATGAACCGATAAAATTCTGAATGTAGTCGGTAATGATCGCCGTCCGGTTCCAGGGTTGAGATACGGCTTTGTTGACCGGAAGTAAGCGGGTACTTGTATCCAGTGGAATAAGGGGTTTAGGGGCTTCATTCAGGATGGGCTCGTTCACCACCTGCGCGTTTGCGGCTAACGGAACAATACAGGTAAAAATGCTCCAAAACGCCGGCACTGACAATATCCGGTAAAGATGACGTTGCCTCATATGTTTTTTGCAATAGTTAATTGACTAAAAATAATTTATTGCCAGACAATACGCTAATCATTAACTTTCCGCTCCATTACTGAAAACCACAGGAGGGTATTTATGCTTTACAGTAAAGTGTATAGAAAATGCCTTAATCCAGCTAACTATGGCAAAACGTAAGACCCAAAAATCAACCGATACGCAGGTTTCAGCTGCCGCCGAAACCGCAACGACCGTAACTGTACCGGTTGCCTCTGAACCTGCTCCGGATACTTCAGCAGCCGTTTCTCCGGCGTCCGACGATTCAGCGGCGTTGAGCAGCCAGCCTGAAGGCGGAGCATATTCCCGTTTTTCAGATTTCGATATTTACCTTTTCCGCTCAGGTAAACACGCCCGGCTATATGAGAAGTTTGGCTCCCACGTTATCGATCATCAGGGAGTAGTCGGAACTTATTTTGCGGTCTGGGCACCGTCGGCAAAATACGTTGCCGTTATCGGTAATTTTAACGGCTGGAACAAAGGAGCGCACGCTATGGGTGTGCGCTGGGACGGTTCCGGCATTTGGGAAATTTTCATTCCGCACATTGGCCGCGGAGAAGTCTATAAATATTTCATCGTCCATGAAAGTGGCCGCGAGCTTGAAAAAGGCGATCCGTATGCCCATACCTGGGAGGTGCCGCCGCTGACTGCCTCAATGGTCTGGGATAACTGGCACGAGTGGACCGATCAGGAGTGGATGCAGACCCGTCAGGAGAAAAACGCACTTACGGCTCCGTTTTCGGTTTACGAAGTCCATTTGTCGTCATGGCGCCGCGACCCGTCGGATCCGGAGCGTGAGCTGAGCTACGGTGAAATTGCCGATGCCCTGGTGCCTTATGTACAGGATATGGGCTTCACGCACGTGGAGTTTATGCCGGTAATGCAGTATCCGTACGCGCCGTCGTGGGGGTATCAGATTACAGGTTACTTTGCACCAAGCAGCAAATTCGGGAAGCCACAGGATTTCATGCAGCTCGTCGAACGGTTGCACAACGCCGGTATCGGGGTTATTCTGGACTGGGTACCATCGCACTTTCCGGGTGATGCCCACGGACTATTCGAGTTCGACGGCTCGCACCTCTACGAGCATCCGGATATGCGCAAAGGCTATCATCCCGACTGGAAAAGCTATATTTTCAACTACGGCCGCCCGGAAGTCCGGTCGTTTCTGATTTCGAACGCCATGTACTGGCTCGACCGCTACCATGTCGATGGCCTGCGGGTAGATGCGGTGGCGTCGATGCTTTATCTGGATTATTCACGGAATCACGGTGAGTGGGAGCCGAATATCTTTGGCGGCCGCGAAAACCTGGAAGTGATTTCCCTGTTCCGCGAGCTGAACGAAACCATTTACCGCGAGTTCCCGGATGTGCAGACGATTGCCGAAGAGTCAACGGCGTTTCCGGGCGTGTCGCGTCCGGTCTACACCGGTGGCCTGGGCTTTGGTATGAAGTGGATGATGGGCTGGATGAACGACAGTCTCCGCTATTTCCAGCGGGATTCAGGCTACCGGAAATACCATCAGGATGAGTTTACATTCAGTGCGGTCTATGCGTTTACCGAAAACTTCATGCTGCCTCTGTCGCATGATGAAGTCGTCTATGGCAAGAAGTCACTGATTAACAAGATGCCGGGTGACGAATGGCAGCGGTTTGCAAACCTGCGCCTGTTGTTTGCGTACATGTTTACGCATCCGGGTACGAAACTGGTCTTTATGGGCGGCGAGTTCGGGCAGCAGCGGGAGTGGAAATACGACATCAGTCTCGACTGGCATCTGCTGAATGAACCGGCGCATCAGGGGATTGCGGCCTGCGTAAAGGCCTTGAACCACCTGTACCGCTCAGAGCCGGCCCTGCACGAACGCAATTTCCGGGCCGATGGCTTTGAGTGGATTGATACTTCGGACCGCGAAAATACCATTATCTCGTACATGCGTAAGGGCGAAAATCCGGCCGACAACGTGGTGATTGTTCTCAATATGACCCCTATACCACGGTTCGGTTACCGGATTGGTGTACCGGCGGGCGGTACCTATGAAGAAATTTTCAACAGCGATAATGTAGGGTACCACGGCAGCGGGGTTGGTAATGTAGCGCCGCTTACTGCCGAAGCCACAGGCTGGCAAGGCCGGGAGCATTCGATGGAAATTACCCTGCCACCGCTGGCAGCCGTTGTGTTCAAAGGTATCCAAACCCCGTAGGGGCAACCCCACGTGGTTGCCCAAATCGATGTTG
>NZ_CAMFHL010000120.1 GCF_945952095.1 uncultured Arsenicibacter sp.
CCTGAATGTCTGTGTCGGCCACTGGACTATTCTGTGCATCGTGGCGACTTACCGGCTGCTCTGGCAATTGTATCACCGGCAGACGCTTTCGCTGCCGTTTGTGCTGTTCTGGGCCTGGCTGCATGTGCAGGTACTGGGGCTCGAACTGGGCTACGTGGCTGGTTTTGCCCTCACGTTCACGACCATAGCCGCGCCGTTCGGCCTGTATTTGCTCTACCGGAATAATCCGCGGATCCGCTGTTGGCCGGCGCAGGTAATGGCCTGGCTTTCCGGTGAATACCGGCAGACGCCTGTTTTGACCTGGGCACTCGCCGGGTCGATTCTGCTGGCAATATACCTGTATGTACCGCTCACGTTGCAGATTGCGTTTACGGCCTGGGAATTTGATTTCGGGGTGGTGCCCCCGTCGCGGCTCTGGTCGCATCCGGCCCGGCTACTGATTCCACACCTGCCGCAAGTGAATCAGCACGTACAGCACTATGAGCAGTATTTAAAAGATAATTATGAAAGCTACGGACAGACTAGCCCGGGGCTGTATCTGGTCCTGCTGGCCATGATTGGTTTCTGGCAGATGCGGCGGCGGGTGCCGCTTTGGGCTCCGGTTGTGCTGATGCTCATCTTGTGTCTGCTCTATCATCCGGTATTACTTCCGACATTGAAAGCCTTTCCCTGGTTTAGCTTTAACCGGCACAGCGGTCGTGCCACGCTGATTTACCCCATATTACTGAGTTTTTTAGCCCTTTCGGTACGTATACCAAACCGTTTGCCGGCTAAACTGGCTTTCGGCCTCATTGGCGTCCTGATGCTGGCCGAATGGCAGTATGGCTATCACCATTTCACGATCTATCGTCTGCCGCCGCTGCCGGCTGAGGTGTATACCTACATGCAACGGGTACGCGAAACTCCCGGCGAAGCTGTGCTGGACTGGCCGTTCTGCGTTGTCGGGGCCGACGGCACGGGCATGCAGGAAGGTCTTTGCCCGCACTATGATGCTCAGAATGCGGTATTTACCTTCCGCCGGTTTTACGACAAGAAGGTAGTCGGGCAGTATTTCGGACGCCTGCATCCGGAGCAGATCAAGCCGTTTCTGCGCGATGGCTGGCCGGCACTTTTGTCGCCTGCCTACCAATTTACGGATGCCGACTGGGCATTTTTTGATAACTACCTGCAAGCGAATGACTTTGCCGGCATTAACCTGTACCCTGAACTACTGCCGCAAGGTATGGCTGCACAGTTCTACGCGCGCTATGGCCGGCCGGTTGCCGAAACACGGTTACCATCGGCTGGCCGGGTGCAGTTTCTGGTTACCAAAAAATAAAGATTTCCACCCAGATATCCTGCCGGAAGCTCAACTCTATTCGTTAAATTTGCAGGTTCCCGTCGGAACGTACCCGGCCATAATGGTGTTAAATCTTTAATACAGGACGAAAAGTAACACTCGACCGACCTAATTAGCTATGAGCAAAGACGTTGAAATCTTAGAGAGCATCACCAACTCGGAATACAAATATGGTTTCGAGACGCTCTTAGAAGTGGATGAGGCTCCGAAAGGATTGAACGAAGATACAATACGCTTCATCTCAGCCAAGAAGAACGAACCGGAATGGATGCTGGAATGGCGTCTGAAGGCGTTCAGCATCTGGCAGGGGATGACCGAACCAAAATGGCCGAACGTTAAATATCCGCCGGTTGATTATCAGGATATTAAATATTATTCAGCGCCGGTTCAGAAAAAAGAAGTTAAATCGCTCGATGATATTGATCCTGAACTTCGCCGTACGTTTGAGCGGCTGGGTATTTCATTACAGGAACAGGAGCGTCTTTCCGGTGTAGCGGTTGATGCGGTAATTGACTCGGTATCCATCGGTACAACGTTCAAAACCAAGCTGAAAGAGTTAGGTATTATCTTCTGTTCAATTTCTGAAGCTATTCAGGAATATCCGGAGCTGGTACGGGAATATCTTGGTTCGGTGGTTCCGGCTAAAGATAACTTCTTCACGGCTCTGAACTCTGCCGTTTTCTCTGACGGTTCGTTCTGCTACATCCCGAAAGGCGTACGCTGCCCG
This sequence comes from uncultured Arsenicibacter sp., assembly GCF_945952095.1. Taxonomy (GTDB): domain Bacteria; phylum Bacteroidota; class Bacteroidia; order Cytophagales; family Spirosomataceae; genus Arsenicibacter. The sequence goes on from NZ_CAMFHL010000120.1 coordinate 2,067, forward strand.
ATGGAGCTGTCGACCTATTTCCGGATTAACGCTGCCGGTACCGGTCAGTTCGAACGGACGCTAATTATTGCCGATGAAGGCAGCTATGTAAGTTATCTGGAAGGCTGTACGGCCCCGATGCGCGACGAGAACCAGCTGCACGCAGCTGTCGTTGAGCTGATCGCCGCCAAAGAAGCCGAAATCAAATATTCGACCGTACAAAACTGGTATCCGGGCGATAAGGAAGGCCGTGGCGGTATCTACAACTTCGTAACGAAGCGTGGTATCTGCGACGGGCCGCATTCAAAAATCTCATGGACGCAGGTTGAAACCGGTTCAGCTGTTACGTGGAAATATCCGTCTGTTATCCTGAAGGGTGACTATTCGATCGGGGAGTTTTACTCGGTGGCGGTAACCAACAACATGCAGCAGGCAGATACCGGTACGAAAATGATTCACATCGGTAAGAACACGAAAAGCCGGATTGTATCGAAAGGTATTTCGGCCGGTAAGAGCCACAACTCATACCGTGGTCTGGTTGAAGTGATGAAACGTGCGGAAAATGCCCGTAACTTCTCGCAGTGTGATTCGCTGTTGCTGGGAGACCGGTGCGGTGCGCATACCTTCCCGTACATTGAGGTGAAAAACCCGACGGCTACCGTTGAACACGAAGCGACCACGTCGAAAATCGGTGAAGATCAGTTGTTCTACTGCAACCAGCGCGGCATCCCGACGGAGCAGGCAGTTGCCCTGATTATCAACGGGTATGCTAAAGAAGTTTTGAATCAGTTACCGATGGAGTTTGCTGTTGAGGCGCAGAAACTTCTGGAAATCAGCCTGGAAGGTTCCGTCGGTTAATCGAAAGATTTTGATAAATTTAAAGCCTCTGCCATTGCAGGGGCTTTTTTATGTTTAACCAGTACAACCTGATTTATATACTAACCAGGTTACAATCTATTGAGCAATTCATTGCCTATAGCTGCAGCGCCTGCACCATAGCGGTTCCGGCGCGCTCCGAGGCACCCGGTCCACCCATAATCTGCTGGATCTCCCGGTAACCGGCCAGTTGCTGCTCCCGTTTTTGACCGCCCGGCAAAATCATCGCCAGTTCACCCGCCACCTGCTCCGGCGTACAATCATTCTGAATCAACTCCCGAACGACTTCCCGGTTTGCCACCAGATTAACCAGCGAAATAAACGGCACCGCAATCAGCCGCCTGGCAATTTCATAGGAAACCCACGTTGTTTTATAACACACGACCTGCGGAATGTGGAGCAAGGCCGTTTCGAGCGTAGCCGTACCCGACGTCACCAGTGCGGCCGAGGCAACATGCAGCAGATCGTAGGCCGCATCGTTTACGGGGATTACATCGGGATAGTCTTTCAGCAGGTTGTCATACAGCGAAGCGTCGAGGTTACTAACTGTACCTACCACAAACTGATAGTCCGGAAACTGCCGTGTGGCAGCCAGCATTGTAGGCAGAATACCTGTAATTTCCTGCTTACGGCTCCCCGGCAAAAGGGCAACCACCGGCTTCCCGGCCGGAATACGATCGCCGAAATCAGGGTCAGGCGTGAACTGACTGATGGCGTCGAGCAGCGGATTACCGACATAGGTCACATCATACTCAAACTTCCGGAAGAAGGCCGTTTCAAACGGAAAAATGGTGAACATCCGGTCAACGTTCGCCTTGATCTTCAGCGCCCGTTTCTGATTCCAGGCCCAGACTTTGGGAGAAATGTAATAAAAGACCTTGATACCATGTTTCTTTGCAAACTTCGCCATGCGCAGGTTAAAACCGGCGTAATCAATCAGGATCAGGGCGTCGGGCTTATAAGTGAGGAGGTCGGCCTGGCATTCGCGCATGATCCGGCGGATGGTGCCCAGATTCTGCACAACCTCCAGAAAACCCATAAACGCCATGTCGCGGTAATGCCGGACAATCTGCGCCCCGGCGGCTTCCATCTGCTCGCCGCCATAAGCACGGATCACGGCTCCTTTACTGTCTTGCCGGATAGCCTTAATAAGGTTGGCACCGTGCAAATCGCCCGACCGCTCACCTGCAATCATGTACAGGCGAAGGGCCGGGCGGATATGTTGGTCAGTTGTGTTGTTATTCACCGTAGTAGTCCACGAAATTTTTTGGTGTCTCGTAGAGCCGGAGCTGATGCAGGCGTGCTTCTGTAATCTCATGCAGCGCACGCTCAAGAATTTTCCAGATTTCCATCACCAGAATTTCACAACTGGCGAGTTTACCCTGCAAAAAGTCAACATCCATATTCAGGTTTTTGTGGTCGAGCTTTTCGATCACTTCCTGTTTAATAAGCTGGCCCAGCTTTTTCATATCAATGACAAAGCCGGTATCCGGATCCGGTTCTCCTTTGACCGTAACAATCAACTCAAAATTATGCCCGTGAAAATAGGCATTGGCACAAGGCCCGAAAACTTCTTTGTTCTTCTCCTCTGACCACTTCGGGTTGTATAGCCGATGGGCAGCATTGAAGTGTTCAATGCGATTTACGTATACCATAGATCTGGTTTGTTTAGGGCGGTTTTCCAGAAAACGCCGGGATAATAAATTACAAAATTACAGCAGCTTTAGTTCGTACAAAAGTATTCGCCATTAATTATGACTAATCTTGGAAACGTTCTATTTATTCCTTAAAACGTCGATAGCGCGCTAATAAACAATCCCGTAACTTTACGCACCTTTTTTGCACTTTATTCACCTGCCCTTCCACTATTTATATAACCAATACATTCAGAAGACTAGTTTATGATCATTGTTACGGGGGCTGCCGGCTTTATCGGGAGCTGTTTAATCAGCAAGTTGAATCAGGAAAATTTCAATTTTATCATTGCGGTTGATGATTTTTCCTCCCCCGAAAAAGAGGCTAATCTGGCTGATAAACGCATTCAGGAAAAGGTTGACCGCGAGCAGTTTTTCGACTGGCTGGATGCTAATTATCACGAAGTAGAGTTTCTCTTTCACATTGGCGCCAGAACGGATACGACCGAGTTCGACTACTACATTTTTGAGCATCTGAACGTCGAGTACTCAAAAAAAATATGGCAGAAGTGTATTGATTATCAGATTCCGCTGGTTTACGCATCGTCGGCGGCTACCTATGGTCTCGGTGAATTGGGCTATGATGATAATGAGGCTGTAATTCCGGAATTAAAGCCTCTGAATCCATACGGAGAGTCGAAAAACGTGTTCGATATCTGGGCGTTGGAGCAGGAACGCAAGCCGTTTTTCTGGGCCGGTCTGAAGTTCTTCAATGTTTATGGCCCGAACGAATACCATAAGGGGCGCATGGCTTCGGTTATTTTCCATGCCTACCGGCAAATCGGGCAGACGGGTAAGATGAAACTTTTCCGGTCGCACCATCCTGATTTTAAAGACGGTGAGCAGATGCGGGATTTCGTTTATGTAAAAGACGTGGTTGATGTGTGTTCGTTTTTAATGCACCATCGCCGGCATTCGGGCATTTACAACCTCGGCAGCGGCAAAGCACGCACCTTCGTTGATCTGGCTACGAATACGTTTAAGGCCATGGATCTGGAGCCGGAAATTGACTTCATTGATACTCCTGCCGACATCCGCGATAAATACCAGTACTTTACCCAGGCCAACATGGCCAAACTCCGGTCAATCGGGTATGATAAGCCGTTCCACACACTGGAAGAAGGCATCGCCGATTATGTGAAGAACTACCTGAAAGAAGGAAGCTATATGTAGGCTAACTCCCCGAGGGTTTTAAACCCTCGGGGAGTTAATTCGAGTTTAAAACTTCCTGGAAGGTCATATTTCTACTCCCAGATCACTTCAATTACCTCCTGCTTCAGATCAACCGTCGTCTGGCGTTCGTTAGACAGACGCTTCAGGGTTACTTTCCCGTTAATGATTTTTGCTGCTTCCTGCGTCAGTACGTGCATGGTATCTTTTTTGTGAAAGACCGATGCCAGCGCCTCGCTGCTGGTGACCGGCACCTGTATAGTTCTGCCGCTTGCCTTGATGCTGCGGGTTGTGGCAGGCAGCGGCTGGTTTTTCAGCAGGGCAATGGCTCTCGACGCCTGCGGAACCCCATAGCCGATGTAGTTATTGCCATAAGGGTAGAGGTGCGACGATTTCTCGATAATCTCAATCAGTTCCTTATTGGTCAGTTTCGGGTTGGCCTGCATCAGACAGGCGGCAAAGCCCGTAATTACCGGCGCTGAGAGCGAGGTGCCATAGAGCGAAAAACACGAAACGTTGGGCTTCATATACGGTAAGGCTTCGGGGCCGATGCTGCTGTACCCGATCCGGTTCCAGAGCTTTGAGTTGGTGGCTCCCACTGATAATACACCCTGGGCATCAGCAGGCGTAGAAATAATCCGCCAGTTGCGGTCTTCGCCTTCGTTGCCCGCCGAAACAATGATCAGCATCCCTTTTTTATCCGCCGCCAGCTGGGCTGCCCGGCTGATCAGGCTGGTTTTACCGTCCATTTCGCGGGTTTCGTAATTTTCTTTGGGATTACTGAACCCACGGGCATACCCCAGCGAGGTATTGACAATCCGTACGCCCAGACTGTCGAGCCACTCCATGGCCTGCACCCAGTTGTCTTCTTCGCCACGGTATTCGCGGTTGCCCTGATCGGTGCGGGCGAGGTAAAAGGTAGCGTCGGTCGCCAGACCGTATTGCAGGTTTTCGCGCGGGTCCTGACCGGCAATCGCAGCCAGCACTTCAGTGCCGTGCAGATCCGACATAGTTTCCATGGTGCGGAACAGGTTGTGCCGGGTCTCATTCGGATGCACATAGTCGCGGACCTGCCGGACGCCTTTCCGCTCAAAGATATGCTTCAGCGCATCGGCCGAATCAGCGGCAAAAAAACCGGCATCTACCACGCCGATGGTCACGAACCGGCCCGTCAGACCTGCTTTGGCAAAGTCGCCGGCCTGAATCTGGTTCATCACCGGTGCCAGGTGAGGCTTTGCTGCATCGTCGTTTGTGCCGGTACTCAGAATCTTAATCCGGCTGTCGATCGGCTGAATTTCTTTAATGAACGCCAGCTGCTTTAGCTGACCGATCTGGGCTTCCGTGAGCATAGCCGAAACGCCATTGAGCCAGCGCGACTGGCATAGCGGTTCAATACCGGCACTCCGCAGCGTGCTGAGGTACGCCGCAGACAACGGGAGGTCGGTTTCGTCAACGGCCAGTCCCTGATTGGAGCGACGGGTCAGTGCAGCGGCCGACAGGGCAGGTGCATTAGCTAAGTCTTTGGTATTGAAAAGAATCCAGTATTTTGAAACAGGTTGTTTTGGCGCGTTGCCGCCAAATGCCGTCGGGCAGAATGCGGTAACAGCGAGAAGAAAGAGGGATGCAAGAGTGAATCGCATTGATTGTAACTAAGGTTCAGATACCAACAAACGTGGGTTCGGTTCATTTTGTTAGCTTACCCGATTGACAGGGACTAAGGGGTAAATGCCGGCCACCGCCACAACATGATATAACTGCTGTGAATAGCTAAGTTACATTCTTACTTTATTTTATCCAAGATCGCTTTTCGCAGAAGGGTGCGCGGGGTATGTAAAAAAGCCGTAAATTTGGGTAAGTATGACAACAGGCGAATTGAACAAACCCGCGATTACGGCGGATACATTTGCGTTTCAGCGAGAGCTGGCGCAGAATAACAACAGAGAGTGGTTTCAGGCGAACCGGAAGCGGTATGAGGCCGCAAAAGCCCAGATTGAGCAATTGGTGGGCCGTATTCTGACAGGGGTTAATACCTTTCAGCCATTGCCCAACACGGAGGTCAAGGATTGTATTTTCCGGATTAACCGCGATATCCGGTTTTCAAAAAATAAAGAACCATATAAACTGAATTTTGCCGCAGCCATCGGGCCGGGCGGCCGGCATTCGGGGCGTATCGATTATTACATTCATATTCAGCCGGGCAACGCATCGTTTCTGGGGGCCGGTATGTGGCAGCCGACACCGGCACAACTGGCTAAGTTCAGGCAGGAAATTGATTATAACGTAGCCGAGCTGAAAGGAATCATTGAGGAAGAAACGTTCCGGAGTTATTTCCCTGAGATCTGGGGCGAAGTCATGAAAACGGCTCCGAAAGGCTATACCGCCGACCATCCGGACATTGCTTTATTGCGCCGGAAGCAGCTGTTTTTTATGCACCGCTACAGCGATCAGGATGTGTTACAGCCTGGTTTTGCCGAAGAGGTAGCACGGGGCTGCCATCTGCTGAAACCATATTGTGATTTTCTGAATTACCTGTTTTTTGAAGAGGAGTGAGGTATCGTTAGACAGGATTCATGTAGTATGTAATCCTGTCCTGAACAAGTTGACGATGAAAAAAAAGGGATTATTGACAATAGCGTTTATGATGGCCGTTTGTTTCGGAACGATGGCCCAGACATCAACCCCGGCGGTTCGTCAGGGCTATATGTATAAGGTTGAGACAACGGTGCCCAACCGCCAGATTTACGTCTGCTGTCAGCGGCCGATCAATGAGAGCGGTCAGTTAGTGGGTGCGGGTGATCTGGAAGCTCAGCTGGTGCAGAGTTTTGCCAATATTACAAAGACACTGGCCACCATCGGCATGACACCTGAACATATTGTGCAGGTGGCGTATCACATCACTAATGACCAGAACAAGAGTACCGTAAACAGCGAGATTGTCAACCGCGTAGCTGCTACCTACTTTAACCAGAACAAGGCCGGCGGAATCTCACGGATTTCTGAACTTAAAAATGTACCACAACAGGTACGGGCGGATATAATCATTGAAGTTGAGGTAATTGCCATAAAAAACTAGCATTATCCCTGAATAAGTGCTCATACGGCTATTTATCCGATAGGACCGTAGGATAACACAGTGCCAATATGTGTATAGTTTGACCGTTTAAAAAACAGGAAAAATTATACTCAACAAGAACTGTGCGACTGGTAACTATTGTGATGGCGATGCTGTTGGGGCCGCTTGCCGGATTTGCGCAGCTAAATGGCGGAATATCGGTTTCGAGCGGAATTTCCAATATAACACAGGGACGGCGGAGCACCTCTGAGCTGTATACACTGGCCATGCCGGTCAGTGTGGCCATTGGCCACGTGTTCCCCGCGTTTAATAATGATCTGTCTCTGCTGGTCTATGCCCGGACCGAATTCGGGGTGGGAAAAGGTGCCGCACTCGGTCCGGGAATGCGGGTGTATTCGACCAAAGGGCTTGGTGAACAGTCCAGCCTGAAGCCTTATCTGGATATTTATCTTACGGTTGTGCAGTTTGCCGGACAGCGCGAAATCCCGTTGCAGTACCGTAGCTCAAATACATTTGCGTCGGTAGGGCTTAGCTACAACCTCTTCGATTATCACACAATAGATGTGTTTCTGGGGCTTATTGACCGGATGGATAACCGTGATTATGCCACGGGCAAACACCACGGCTCTTACTTCGGGGTGGGCTATTCGTTTATTATGCCGTCGGATTTTCACCACAACCGTTCTCCGCGTCCGTACCGGCCTAAACGCCGCAAAATGACTTCATGTCCGTATCGTTATCGCTGGTAACGGCTACTCTGCCGCTTGCTGCGTTGACCGGCGGGGAATCAGTTCTGACGGAATACACTGTATGGTTGGCATCGACCGTATGTTTTTCCCTTCAACGAGATTGAAAAGGGTTGAGGCCGCAGCTTCGCCCATGTCAAAGGCAGGTTGGGTGATGGTCGATAACGACGGATTAAGCAGCGAAGCTGTCTCCAGATTGGAAAAACTAATGACTTTGAGCTGTTCCGGAATCGGGATGCACAGTTTTTCGCAGAGCTGGTAGGTGAGAATCGCCGTTTTCTCCACAGATGCCACAAGGCCGTCGGGTGCATCGGGGCCGGTAAGCAGGCCGGACAGAATTATTTCCTGTTCGGCACGCTCGTCCGGTAAGGTCAGCATGTATTCGGGTAGTACCGGCATGGTTGCCTCCTCTAAGGCTGCTATATATCCTGTCTGTCGCTGTTTTGTAATGGACAGACTGTCGGAAACGGATAAAAAGCCGATACGCCGGCACTGGCGCTGAAGCAGGTGTCGGGTGGCTAGGTAGCCGCTTTCGCGGTCGTTGGTAATGATCCGGGGTAGGGTGGTGCCTTCGAAAATGCGGTCAAACAGCACGACGGGAATGCCTTTGCGTTCGAGCGCGGTTACATGATCGATATGGGTAGTCTGGCCCGAAAGGGAAATAATTATGCCGTCGACCCGGCCGCTCTGGAAGTCATGCAGAATCGTCTGCTCTTTGGTCAGCGATTCGTAGGTCAGGTAAATCAGAGTGTGGTAGCCTTTTTGCTGTGCCACGGCCTCAATGCCTTTAATCGCCAGCGAAAAAAAACTGTCGGCCACTTCCGGAATGACCACGGCAATGATTTTACTGCGTTTGCGGCGCAGGCTGCTGGCGTGTGGATTCGGAACGTAATCCAGCTCACGGGCAAGCTGCCAGACACGCTGTTTTGTCTCAGGGCTGATTTCGTGGCTGTCCTGCAACGCTTTCGAAACGGTCGAAACTGACAGACCCAAGGCGCTGGCCAGTGTTTTTAAATTAATGGTTTGCATGGAGGCCGGTTTACGAAAACGATTTCGTAAATAAAGCAAAACAGATCTTATAAAAGTGCCAATAAAGTCGATTAGCTTAGTGTCTCAAACTGAACAAGACGAGATTTAAGCGTTTCACCCTATAAACATACAACAGTCATGAGTACGTTGAGCGCCGCAGAACAAAATCCTTTAGCCAGTCTGGACGTTTGGGAAGACGATCTGCTGGAGCGTTACCCTGATCCGGAAGCCATTGCGCAGGGCAAAACAACCGAAGAATACCGGAACTACGATAATCCGGGCCGGGATACCGTACGCGAGTTTTACCGCCTGAATCACACGTACCAGACGTATGATTTTGTGCTGAAAAAAGAGCGTGAATTCCTGAAGTTCGACAAAAAGGAAATGCCGATCTGGGATGCGTTTACGTTCCTGAATCAGCTGGTCGACGACTCTGACCCTGACACGGATCTGGATCAGCTACAGCACTTACTGCAAACCTCGGAAGCGATCCGCGCCGATGGTCATCCGGACTGGATGGTACTGGTTGGTCTGTTGCATGATATGGGTAAGGTTCTTTGTCTGTTCGGCGAACCTCAGTGGGCTGTTGTTGGTGACACATTCCCGGTAGGCTGTGCACACTCAGATAAAATTGTCTATCCTGAGTTTTTCAAGGCCAATCCGGATACATACGACGAACGTTACAACACAAAATACGGCGTTTACGCGCCAAACTGCGGTCTCCGCAACGTGCATATGTCATGGGGCCACGATGAGTATGTGTACCACATGGTAAAAGACCACCTGCCGGAGCAGGGGCTGTACATGCTGCGTTACCACTCCTTCTACCCACAACACCGTGAAAAGGCTTACGACCACCTGATGGACGACCATGACCGCGAAATGTTCAAATGGGTGGATTTGTTTAACCCGTACGACTTGTACTCGAAGAACCCGACGCCGCCGAACTGGGCGGAGTTGCGGCCTTATTACGAAGATCTGGTAGCGAAATACCTGCCGGCAACATTGAAATTCTAAGGTGTGTGTTATATAGTAATGAGTCAGCCCCATCCATTTTGGTTGGGGCTGATTGTTTTAATGCCGTCTGCGAATCCGGATTGGTGGTCTCATTACTCAACGGCACCGACCTGAATCTGGCGGCGCTGGTTGAGGAGGGGATTCAGTTTTGAACTGCAAATCCATGCTTTAGTTGCCTCGCTAAAGGATGGATTTGCAGTTGTTTAACTGCGTTTGTAATGCAGCTGTGTCAGCCCCTTTTCAAAGTTTTTCGCGCTGATTAGTGTCAGGTTTGTTTCTGGAAAACCAGGTTTGAATAACCGGATGCCATCGCCCAGCAGGATCGGGATAACAGAAATATAAAATTCGTCGATCAGGCCTCCCTGTAGCATCGCATGTACCGTTTCTGCGCCGCCGTCGACAAAGATGTCTTTCCCTGGCTGCTGCTTCAAACCACTGACCAGCTCAGTCAGGCCGCCGGTATAAAACTGTACAGAACCAATGGCTTCGCGTGGGGTGCGGGTAATGATGTAGGTATTTTTGTTGGCATGCGGAAACTCACTTACCAGCGTCATAACCTTATCATAGGTTTTCCGGCCCAGAATAACGGTATCAATGCCTTGGACAAAAGCACCATAACCGTAGTCTTCGCCTTCCTGCTCTACAACCGATAAAAAATCGAGGCTGTCGTTAGGGGTAGCGATATAGCCGTCCAGGCTCATCGCAATGAAGAGAATTACGTTTCGGGAAGATTGCATATTTGTTGTAACTGTTAATCGCCTGTAAAAATAAACCAAAGGTATAGGTTGACGTCACCGTCAAAAACAAAAAGCTGCCGGAACTATGTCCCGGCAGCTCTGTAGAACGGAATGCTATTCCGTTCATTTGTATTGTCCCAAACGGAATAGCATTCCGTTTTACAGACCCAGCACTTTTTTGTTGAACGCTTCGTCGGCACCGGTGCCGGCAAAGTCGTCGAATGCCCGCTCGGTCACGCGGATGATGTGATCGGCGATGAACGGCGCACCTTCGGCCGCACCTTGCTCAGGGTGTTTCAAGGCACACTCCCATTCCAGAACCGCCCAGCCATCGTAGTTGTACTGTGCCAGTTTGCTGAAAATACCGCTGAAATCAACCTGACCGTCGCCCAGTGAACGGAACCGGCCGGCACGCTCTACCCATACCTGGAAGCCACCATAAACACCTTGCTTACCCGTTGGGTTGAACTCGGCGTCTTTTACGTGGAACGCATAAATACGGTCGTGGTAGAAGTCGATGAACTGCAGGTAGTCGAGGCACTGCAACACGAAGTGGCTCGGGTCATAGTTGATGCCCGCGCGCTTGTGGCCACCCACAGCGTCGAGGAACATTTCAAACGTAACACCATCGTGTACGTCTTCGCCCGGGTGCAGCTCATAGCCGACGTTTACGCCTGCGTCTTCGAACGCGTTCAGGATCGGCAGCCACCGCTGTCCCAGTTCCTTAAAGCCTGTTTCGACCAGTCCAGCCGGACGCTGCGGCCACGGGTACATAAACGGCCACAGGAGTGCTCCCGTAAACGTTACGTGTGAGGTCAGCCCCAGGTTCTGGCTGGCTTTAGCGGCCATGATCAGCTGGTTGGTTGCCCATGCCTGCTGCTCTTTCGGGCTGTTGGCCAGCTCAGCCGGACCGAAACCGGCAAACATCGGTGCATAGGCCGGGTGAACGGCCACCAGCTGTCCCTGGAGGTGGGTTGACAGTTCGGTAATTTCGACGCCGATCTCCTGTAATTTGCCTTTGTAGTCGTCGCAATACGTTTTGCTTTCCGACGCCTGTTTCAGGTCAATCATGCGCGGATCCCAGGTCGGGATCTGAATGCCTTTATAGCCGAGGTCGGCCATGTATCTGGCAATGGATTCCAGGCTATTAAACGGGGCCGTATCCCCTAAAAACTGCGCCAGAAATATGGCAGGGCCTTTTAGTGTTGTCATAATGGTAAAGAGCGAGAAAGTGGAAGAGTGAAAGAGCGAAAGCCTGAGGCTTCACATCATCCTGTCACTGATTTCTACGTTCGCTCGTTGTTTTTCGTGATTTTGACAATATTTTCAGCAATTGATAGCCTTCATCAAGTAAATCCGCTAGTCTTGCTTCCGGAATAAGGTCAACGAAAACAAGCGTTTCCAGCCAGAAAAGGGATTCGTCAAGCTCCTCAATAACAAGGCTTAGCTTCGCAAAATATTCATTCTGACTCCGTCCGCGACGAACAGCGCGAAAGTTGGCAGCTGCAGAAGACGATGAGCGAATGAGCTGGCGTGAAAAATGCTGTGCGTCAAATGAATCCGGTAAAACCCGACAGACTTTTATACATCGGAGCATGACCATTTTAATACGTCGTTCGATGTCATCCAGAAACTGCCCTTTCGATTTTCCGGCATATTCAGCCGCAGGTTCTTCAAGCCAATGGTAATCGACAGCATTGTCCGTGTCCGCACTGTCGTTTACCGGGTCGCTCTTTCGCTCATTCATTCTTTCACTCACTAATTATACCTCCACCCACGCCTGTTTGCGGTTGGATTCGAGGATTTTCTCGCAGATGAGAAGCTCGCGGTAACCGTCGGCGAATGTCGGGAATGTCGGGTTTTCGGGCTGCTTGCCGGCGGCAATGGCCTCGTATACTTCTTTGAACATCTGCTTCGAGGTATCCGGGAACCCTTCGTTGTGGCCGCCGGGGAACGAGATCACCGAACGGGCTTCGGCATGCACCAGCGACGGGTCACGCATCAGCGACTCGTTGTAGCCGTCGCGGTTACCGATCCACATTTCGTTAGGGGCTTCCGAGTTCCAGGCAAACGTTTTCTTCGACCCGGCAATCTCCAGTTTCATCTGGTTTTTGCGGCCCGCCGAAACCTGTGATACCGTGATAACACCCCGGTTGCCATTGTCGAAACGCAGCAGTACGTTGGCATGATCTTCGGTATTGATCGGGACGTCTGCGTAGTCTTCCGGTTGCAGCATCTTGCCTGAGTAAGTCTCAACCGGCTTCAGCGGCTTCTTCCGTGTTTTATGAATCGTATTGAAATCGGCCATAACCGCTACCGTTTTCAGGCCGGTGATGTACTCGATGATGTCCATCAGGTGAGAACCGATATCGGCAATCGCGCGTGAGTCGCCCGATTTGTCCGGCTCCAGACGCCAGTTGTAATCGGTTTCGTAGAACAGCCAGTCCTGCAGGTACGAACCAATGATCGAATACACCTCGCCAAGGTCGCCTTTTTCCCGCATCACCTTCATCTGACGGGCCAGCGGATAATAGCGCAGGTTGAAGTGTACCGCATTGACTAAGCCGGTTTCGGCCGCCAGCTGCACGAGTTCTTCGGCTTCGGCTAAGTCTTTGGCTAACGGTTTTTCGCAGATCACGTGTTTACCGGCCAATAACGCGGCTTTCGACTGCGAATAGTGAAGGAAGTTTGGTGTACAGATGTGAATGGCCTGAATGTCTTCCTGCTTCAGCAGCTCTTCAAACGTATAGGCCCGTGCGATGCCGAGCTGAGCCGCTTTGGCTTCGGCCAGTTCCTGGCTTACTTCGCAAAGGGCAGCCACTTCAACATTGGGTAAACGACGGAGGGCTTCAATGTGTGCAGGTCCGATAAAGCCTGTACCAACAACACCAACTTTAATTTTTGACATGAGTAATGAAAAGAGTGAAAGGGTGAAAGAGTGAAAGAGCGTTTCAGTATTACTTGCTAAAATGTACAGATAGCCTGATTACTACTCATGGTAGCAGGTAATAAAAGAAATGATCTTCACGCATTTACCATCACTCGTTATTTTGGATTAGATGATAAAAATGCAATCAAAAAAGTGAAAGCGTAAAAGAACGCTGACCAGTCCGCTCTTTCACGCTTTCGCTCTTTCACTCTTTAAACTTCGTCCACTTCGTTGAATCGTTCTGCGAGGAGGCGATAACGGTGTCGATGAACGCCAGACCCCGTACACCATCATATACGTTCGGGAAGTCATAGACCGGATCAGGCTGCTGCCCGTTCATATGCGCCTTAACCGCGAAGGCGAAGTTGCGGTACAGGTTTGCAAACGCTTCGAAGAACCCTTCCGGGTGCCCCGACGGCATCCGCCAGTGCGCTTTGGCCGACGCCGACAGATCGCCCACGTTTGGCCGGATCAGGCGCTGGCTTTCCTGCGTTTTGTATTTCAGCGTGTTCGGCTCCATCTGGTGCCACTCAAGGCCGCCCAGCTCGCCGTATACGTAAATTTTCAGTGAGTTTTCTTCGCCGTTGCTGATCTGGCTGGCATGCAGTACCCCTTTAGCACCGTCCTGGAAGCGCAGCAACACGTTGCCGTCATCGTCGAGCAGACGGCCCGGCACGAACGTAGTCAGGTCAGCGCAAAGCTCTTCGATCTGTAAGCCTGTGATGTATTCAGCGAGGTTTTCGGCGTGCGTACCGATGTCGCCCATACAGCCGGCGGCACCCGATTTCGACGGGTCTGTCCGCCAGATGGCCTGCTTGTAGTCGTTTCCTTCTTCGTATTTCGAGAGCCAGCCCTGCGGATATTCCACAACGACCTTCCGGATTTTGCCGAGTTTACCGCTGCGGACCATATCGCGGGCTTCCTTCACCATCGGATAGCCGGTATAGTTGTGGGTCAGGCCGAAGACAAGGCCCGATTGTTCAACGATACCAACCAGTTCTTTGGCCTCGGCCAGGTTCAGGGTCATCGGCTTGTCACAGATCACGTGGAAGCCGTTTTCAAGGGCCATTTTCGCCGGCGGGAAGTGCATGTGGTTCGGCGTTACGATGGAGATAAAATCCATGCGTTCGCCTTCCGGCAGCTCCTTCTCGCGAAGAATCATTTCTTCATAGCTGGAGTAGACACGTTCTTCTGGCAGATACAGGGCGCGGCCTGTTGCTTTTGACTTGTCGGGTGACTGGCTGAAGCAGCCGCAAACGAGCTCGATTTCATTATCGAAGCCCGCTGCACGACGGTGAACGGCGCCGATAAAGGCATCAAGACCGCCACCAACCATACCCATACGCAATTTTCTGTGCATAGCGTTAATTATCTGATTGTGATCAGCCCGTTAGACGGGAGTTAAGAAGTTAGTTGGAGACCAAAGTGTAAAATCGGCCGAAAAGGTAGCGATTCCTGCCGATTTTATGACCCGAAAATTAGTTATTTTACTTTTTTTACGGAAATTTTGCACGCTTTGGCCATCAGGTTTAGTAATTTATTCGTGATGGTTTCTTTCTTTTGTTGATCATTTTCCCATTAACCCCTTCAGCTTATTAACATGATTAACCAAACACGTTTGTTCAACGCGAGCTGTTTTGCGCTTATTACAACCGCGTTCTCATTCAGTATCCGGGCGGGCATTCTGCCGCAGCTTGGTACCGACTTCGGACTGTCGGCCGAGCAGTTGGGTTTCATCAACTCGATGTGGTTCCTTGGCTTCCCGATCTCGATGATAGTTGGTGGTATCGTTTACCACTCAGTCGGACCGAAAATTATCATGAACGTGGCGTTTGTCTGCCACACACTCGGTATCTTATTAACCATTTTTGCCGGAGGTTACTCTACACTGCTTATTTCTACCCTGTTTATCGGTATCGGTAACGGTTGTACAGAAGCAGCCTGTAACCCTATGATTGCCGATATGTATTCGGGCGAGAAAATGAACAAGATGCTGAACCGGTTCCACATGTGGTTCCCTGGTGGTATCGTATTGGGTAGTCTGATCTCGCTTTTCATGGGTCCTGAGTACATGAACCTGCCTTGGCAGGCTCAGATCTGGATCATTATGATTCCGACGATTGTATACGCTTTCCTGTTCTTCGGTCAGACATTCCCTAGCTCAGACACAGAAAACTCAGCTCAGAAACTTACGTCATCGGGCATCGCAAAAGGTGCACTGGTACTGGCGGCTGCCTGTTTCATGTTGAAACTGGCGAATGATTTTGACTGGGTTACACTTTCAGACACGCTCCGTCTGACAACAAACGTCGTAGCGCTGGTATCTGCGCTAGTAGGTGTTTATCTGTATTTTGGCGGCTTATTCCTGTTTATGTTCTGCTGCATGGCCTTTACAGCCATCTCAGAGTTCGGTCCTCAGCAGTGGGTCGGTCTGATTATGAGCAAGTCGGGCGCACAGCCGTTGATCATCCTTGCGTTAACTACCGGTATTATGGCGGTTGGCCGTTTCTTCGGTGGACCAATCATTCATAAGCTTGACCAGACAGGTGTATTGCTGGGTGGCTCCGTTTTCGCTACGATTGGTATCTACCTGTTCAGCACACAAACCGGTGCCATGGCCTATGTCGCTGCGATCTTTTTCGCCGTTGGTGTGTGTTATTTCTGGCCGACAATGGTTGGTTTTGTGGCTGAGCGGATTCCTGCATCAGGCGCATTGGGCATGTCGATCATTGGTGGTGTGGGTATGTTCTCGACGTCGATCTTCCAGCCGATCATCGGTGGCTGGATTGATGCGGAGCGTGCTGAGAAAGCAACAACCGGTCTGGCTGGTGATGCCCTCGAACTGGCTGCCGGTCAGGCCACGCTGGTCAAAATGACGACGTTCCCGATCATTCTGATTGTTGCGTTTACCATCCTGTTCCTCTGGATGCGCAACAAAAAAGCGGGTCACGCGGATGAAAAAGCACTGGCTCAACAGCCACAGCTGTAATCTATACTTATTCCGGATCGGGGTTGATTGCCGGTTGCCAACGCAGCCGGTGGTCAACCCCGGTTTTTTTATTTCAGTTTTTTAGCGGCTTTCATAAACTCATCCATGGTTCCTTCGATCCGCATCGTCATTTTACTGTCGCGGAAGAGGTTGTTGCCGTCCCTGTCGATGATTTTGCAGTGAAACAGGATGAGCATCGGCGTATCTTTTTTATCGAACAGCATTTTGCCGGTCAGGCCCAGCAAGGTGCCGGGCTTCAGGGTGAGGGGCAGCACAACCGGCGTTGTCGATTGTTTTTCGATCAGAATTGAATCGGGCTGGTAGCCTTCCGCAATTTCCTTGCCATCGACAGTCACGACATAGCGGGTATCGAAAAAGCGGATAGGGAAGGCGTTGCGGTTGCCGACCGATACATTCATGGCCAGTTCCGATTCGTTCAGCCCGACTTTACCGATCTTGACCCGTTCGATCTGCATCGTCGGAATATAAACGGTTGGCAGCTTGCGGTTGATGGTGTCGGTAAAGGTGCGGTTGCCGAGAATCGGTACATCCAGATCAAAGCGGGTACGGACGGTATAGACCACGCTGTCGATATTGTTGTCGTAAAGGTATTTCAGCTTGTTTTCCAGCGGCTTCAGCGGAACCTCAATGGGCATGGTAATCGTCGAGGAGTCGGATGGTTCAACGGCGATGGTTTGGGGATAATCGCCTCGGGAAACAACCGTAGAGTCGATCAGAAATTCAAAATACATCCGCTTTGCCTTGAAGCCTACGGGCAGCGGGTTATCAATGAGCAGTTTCCCGTTAACCTTCACC
Organism: uncultured Arsenicibacter sp.; assembly: GCF_945952095.1. GTDB lineage: Bacteria > Bacteroidota > Bacteroidia > Cytophagales > Spirosomataceae > Arsenicibacter. The sequence continues at coordinate 19,122 of NZ_CAMFHL010000120.1, forward strand.
AGATCGGCGTCGATGTCAGTAACTTCCCAAGAGCTCAGTTCAAGGCGTGGTTTCAGGGCGGTGCCGTAGGGTTCTTCAGCAGCCCGTTTTACCTGCCGCTGATACCAGATAAACGCAAGTAGACCAACCACCAGCACCACGCCAATGGCAATTAACCATCCCTTCTTCATAACGTTGTTTGTTATTGTTAACCAGGGTTGAGGCCACTAAGACGTGAAGAACCAAAGGGGCACAACGTTTTTTCCTTGTGCCCCTTCCTGTCTTCCTTCCTTTGTGGTCCCTCTCCTGTAACGGTATAACTAAAACAACTGGAAGATGTCTTTAACGCCGAGCATACGGCGGCTGACAAACCCCTCTCCGTATTTTGCCCCGATCATGTGCCCGTATTCTTCGGCGCGGGCCTCCAGAAACTCCCAGAACGCTTTGCTGGAAATATAGCTTTCCGGTTCGCCGCTGTTGGGATCGTAAAACTGACTTTTATAGGCCGCTACCGAGGCCCGTTTCTGATCCCAGTATTTCGAAATATCAACGACGAAGGTCGGTTTCAGCGACCAGTCCTGAATCATGTTATAGACGTATTTCGGACGCCATTCGGGCTGTGGCTGCCCGTCGCGGCCTTCCGTTTTGATCTGACGCAGACCCGAATAAAAGCAGGCATCGTAGACAAGCTCTGCTGCCCGGCCGTGGTCAGGATGGCGGTCTTCGAGGGTATTGGTAATGACAATTTCGGGCTGAAAATGACGGATAACCGGAATCAGTGCCAGCTGATGTTCCTCGTCATTACGGAAAAAACC
>NZ_CAMFHL010000121.1 GCF_945952095.1 uncultured Arsenicibacter sp.
ATCGGCCGGTGAGTTGGGTTTGTTGACTTAACCGGTGGTGAACTGGGGACGCGGGGTACACCCGAAATCCGCGTGAAAGAGGCGGCGGAAGCGGCGGATATTCTCGGATTGACGCTGCGGCTCAATCTGGGTTTTGCCGACGCCTTTTTCCGGAACGATGAAGCGCACCAGCGCCGGATTATTCAGCTCATTCGGGCATATCAGCCAGAGATACTGCTGATCAATGCACCCGCTGACCGGCACCCGGACCACCGGCGTGCGGCAGAACTGGTGCTTGATGCGGGATACTATGCCGGTCTGCGCGGCATCATAACCCACTCCGACGCAGGGGAACCCCAACCGGCATGGGCACCGAAAGCCATTTACCATTATATCCAAGACTGGTGGCTGAAACCGGATATGCTCATTGACGTAACACTGGTCTATGAACAAAAACTAAAGGCGGTTAAGGCATTCCGAAGCCAGTTTTATGATCCGGAGAGCACAGAGCCGCAAACCTGTATTTCGGATGCGGGCTTTTTCAGCCGGATCAATGCCCGCGCGGGTATTTTCGGTGAAGCCATTGGCGTACGCTATGCAGAAGGCCTGCAGCTAAGCCGCTATACGCCGGTGCAGTCACCGGTCAACTCAGTTTTTTCAGGAATTTTCTAACCAAGCCTGCAGGATGAAGAAAATATACCGATTGAGTATTTTGCTATTCGTTTGTTGTTATCTGCTTTGTGCAACGGCACAGGGACAGAACCACTATCACCACAATGTGGTCTGGGGCAGTCTGGCGTTAACGGACACCATAAACAAACGATTGCGCTGGGAAGTATTTTTACAACACAGGCGGCAAAATAGTCCTGATAATGAAGCAAATGCGTTCAGGGCTCCGCAGTTTTCCAGCTACTGGACATGGGTAAGTTACAGCCTTACGCCGAATGTAAAGCTCTGTCTATCGCCCTTCGGCTACTTTAAAAGCTGGTTACTCGCCGCTGACCCTGCCGAATTACGTAAAGAGCCAATTCAGGAGGTAAGACTGGCAATCCGGCTGGATCATGAACAACGATACCGGAAACTGACCTATACTAACCGGTACAGTCTGGAACGCCGCTGGCGGGACCTGGCTAACGACGGGATTTATCAGCCCAACTGGCGGGTCCGGTACCAGGCACGAATCGAAATTCCGGTACGTGCCTCCTGGATACACCGTCCGCTGAGTGTTACCGTCTTCGATGAAGTTTTTATTCAGTTTGGTAAGGCGGTCCGCCGCAACCCGAATGTGTTTGACCAGAACCGTATTTATGCCGGCCTCAGCTACGGCATCAGTAAACACCTGAAAGCGAGCCTCGGCTACATCTATCAGATTCAGCAACGGAATTCGGGTAAAGAATTCGATCACGCAAATGTGCTGTTCGGTGTTCTGACAGCCGATAATTTCTTTTCCAGATTCCGGAAGACCAAAAAACCAGTATCCGTTTCACCTTAAACCAACAGCATATGACTATCAAATTCTTTTTCCGGCAGCTTGCCGTTTTCGTTCTTGTAGCCCTCCGTGTCCATGCACAGACACCTGAGGCCAAAGACGTTGTTCCGATTACTTCCTTTACGGCGAAATTATCCGCTCAGAAAAGCCCGCAGCTGATTGATGCCAGAAGCGCGGAGGAGTTTGCCCTGAACCATATTCCCGATGCGGTAAATATTAACCTGCAGACGCCCGGCTATGCGCAACTCATCAACGGGTTAAACAAAGCCAATCCGGTTTTTGTGTATTCGATTGCCAATGGCCGGAGTGTCGCCCTGGCGGGTGATTTGCGCAGCCGGGGATTCAGGGAGGTATATGTGCTTGACGGTGGAATTGGCGCATGGACCGGTAGCGGCCAGACGCTTATTACGACCGCAAAAAAAGGTCTAACACTCGATGAGTATACGAAAATTATAGCTGCCAATGACCGTGTACTGGTCGACATCGGCTCCAAATTCTGCGGATCCTGCAAGAAAGTAAAGCCGGTACTGGCAAGTCTGCGTCAGCAGTACGGCCAATCACTGACTATTCTCGAAATTGAGCTGGAAGAAAGTCCGGCCCTGATCGGGGCCCTAAAAACAGTAACGGCTTTCCCGTATCTGATCCTGTATAACCGCGGCGAGGTTGTGTTGAAGCACGCTGGCTTACAGGACCTTGAACCAACGCTTCAGCAATCGCTGTCCGTTGCTGCCAGATAAACGATCTTTTATGAATTGTGGCAATTGAATGTCGCCCGAATACATCAGGTGCAGCTCATTGAGCTGCACCTGTGTTGTGTTGACACCTAGGGTTCCTATGGCTTCAGATCGTTATTTCGTCTTTCACATCAATCCGCAGCTGATGGGTGTTGAACACATGCGAATTCGGAGCAACACTTTTCGTCAGAAACACACTGCCACCGATGACACTGTTCCGGCCAATTACAGTTTTACCGCCCAGAACCGTTGTCCTCGCATAAATAATTACATTGTCTTCAACGGTCGGATGGCGTTTGGTTTCGGCCAGTTCCTTGGCGACCTGTAACGCTCCGAGGGTGACGCCCTGATAGATGGAAACATTGTTGCCGATAACGGCTGTCGCCCCGATGACAATCCCCGTGCTGTGGTCGATCATAAACGGAACGCCGATCTGAGCGGCCGGATGAATATCGGTTCCGGTATTGCGGTGGGCATATTCGCTGAGAATACGCGGTAACACCGGTACCTCTAACTCCGTGAGCCGGTGGGCAAACCGGTAGACGGCAATCGCGTAGAAGCCTGGGTAAGACGCAATGACCTCATGAATGCTGGTGGCTGCGGGATCAAACTCATAAATTTTTGCCGCATCCCGCCGGAGGTCGTGATAGATGGCTTCCAGAGAGCCATAAAAACAAGCTACAATGCTGTCAATCGGTACCTCCGCCGGATCCAGATAACTCAGCAGAATATTCTCCAGGTCAATCTGGTTTTTTTTCAGCAAGCCCTGATACGTCTCCTTTTTATGAAGGCGCGTATTCGGAAACAGAAAATCAAACAGATTGGTCAGCCAGCTGATTGAGTCCTGAAACTTAGGCGTTGCTTCCCATTCTTCCTTGTGCGTCTGATGCAGAACATCGATAAAATGCTGGATTGGTGCCATATGCGGTGCTATGCGTTTCGTTGCAGTTTATGCAGTACCTCTGCCAGCTTATCGACATCAGCACAGGTGTTGTAAAAAGCCAGTGACGGACGGACGGTACTTTCCAGACCCAGCCGGCGGAGAATCGGCTGGGCGCAATGGTGCCCAGTCCGGACGGCAATGCCTTCCTTGTTCAGCGCCTGCCCGACTTCATCGTTCGAATATCCTTTCAGCGTAAACGACAGTACACTTGCTTTCTCCGAAGCCGTACCGACCAGACGTAATCCCGGTACATCCTTCAGCAGATTGGTAGCATAGCCCAGAAGCTGATGTTCATACTGATGAATCAGATCCATACCGATAGCAGATACATAATCAATAGCTGCGCCAAGCCCGACGGCATCGGCAATGTTGCCGGTACCCGCTTCAAACCGCGCAGGGGCCGGATGATAGATTGTCCGTTCAAACGTTACATCCTTAATCATGTTGCCCCCACCCTGCCAGGGCTGAATCTGGTTCAGCAGTTCTTCCTTGCCGTAGACAACACCGATGCCGGTCGGGCCGAACACCTTATGCCCCGAAAACACAAAGAAGTCCGCATCCAGATGCCGCACGTCTACCCGTAGATGGGAAACCGACTGCGCCCCGTCAAGCAGCACCCGTGCTCCTGCCTGATGAGCCAGATCAATGATCTGCTTCGCCGGTGTTACGGTCCCGAGCGCGTTGGACACCTGCGTAAAGGCGACCAGTTTAGTACGCGAACTCAGCAACCGGACGTACTCGTCCAGCAACAGCTCGCCGTGATCATTCACCGGAATCACCCTCAGCTTCACCCCTTTCTGTTGGGCCAGTTGCTGCCAGGGAACAATGTTGGCATGGTGTTCCAGATGGCTGACAATGATTTCATCGCCGGGCGACAGAAACTGAGCACGCCAGCTTTTGGCCACCAGGTTGATCGCTTCGGTCGCACCGCGCACAAACACAATCTCATTGGTAGACGCTGCATTAATAAACGCTCTGACCTTTTCACGGGCTGCCTCGTAGGCGTCCGTCGCCCGGGCGGCTAATTCGTGGGCCGCCCGGTGGATGTTTGAATTTTCGTGCGCGTAGAAATAGCTGATCCGGTCAATTACAGCCTGTGGCTTCTGGGTAGTAGCCGCGTTATCGAGCCAGATCAGCGGCTTTCCGTTTACGGTCTCCTGAAGAATCGGGAAGTCGGCCTTTATCCGGTTAGCATCAAACGGCAGTACGGGAGCACTGCCCGATGACGCCGGCCGGTGCCCCTCGCCTGAAACGAAGGGTAAGCCCTGTGGCGCGAAACCGGCTACAGCCGGAATCCCGGTCAAAAAGTAAAACCGGTCATTATCGGGGGCGGGGACAGCGGGCGGCTGGTCGGTATACAGTGCCTGTAGCGCGGCTGCAAGCTGCGTTTCAAACCCATGATCCTGGTACGGGAGGCCGGCAGGGTGAGTCTGCTGTAGCGGTACCGAACCCGATGAGGCGGGAATCAACCCGCTTTTCAGGTTTTCGTCCGGAAAGCTGGTCCGCGGGTTTTCCAGATTTATGTCATTTCCGTGCTGAATAGCTGACGGCGATGCCCCGCTTCCCGCAACCGATGCGGGTACCGTACCTGAGCGGTACGAGTCCTGCGGAAACGGGGCGGATTCGGGCGACGTATAGCCATGATCGTGAGATTGGCCGACTACCGGAGAAATGCCAACCCCACCGAGCGCAGGCGGGCTTATGTGAGCCGGCAGAACAGCACCGGGTACCGGAGGCACCTGCAAAGCAGGGTCAAGCGCATGGATAGCTGTCCGGGCAAAGCCTTCTGCAATCGGGTGCTCCCCCGGTAAGGCAGCAAACAGCTGATTTGCCAGGGCTTCGAGGGCTGCGGTATCCGGCAGACCAGCTACCGTGTTAATACTTGTACTCATGGTAATTACCGATTTCAACGTCTTCCAGAACGGCCAGAGCATCGTCTACCAATACCGCCAGGGAGCAGTAAAGCGAGACCAGGTAAGACGCAATGGCCTTATCATTGATACCCATGAACCGCACCGATAAGCCGGGGCTTTGCTCGCCCTGCAAACCCGGCTGGATCAGGCCGACAACGCCCTGACGGCTCTCGCCGGTGCGCAGCAGGATAATCTTTGTCTTATTGTTCTGGATTGGCAGCTTATCAGACGGGATAAGCGGTATGCCCCGCCAGGTAATGAACTGTGAGCCGAACAACGAAACCGTTGGTGGTGGCACACCCCGGCGGGTACACTCGCGGCCAAAGGCAGCAATCGCCAGCGGATGCAGCAGAAAGAAACCCGGTTCTTTCCAGACTTTTGTCAGCAGTTCATCCAGGTCATCCGGCGTTGGCGGGCCGTTGCGGGTTTTGATTACCTGTGAGGCGGGCACGCTGTTCAGCAATCCGTATTCCCGGTTGTTGATCAGCTCACTTTCCTGCCGTTCCTTGATGGTTTCGATGGCCAGCCGCAGCTGTTCGGAAATCTGGTTATAGGGTTTGCTGTACAGGTCGGAAACCCGCGTATGTACATCCACAATGGTCTGAACAGCAGACAGGTTATATTCCCGTGGATTGTCAATATAGTCGACGAAGGTCTGCGGCAGGACACGTTCATCGCGCGCAGAGCAGTCAACTTCAACGCTCTCTGCATCTTTAACCTTGTTCAGGCGGTATACCCCGGATTCAACCGGTACCCATTGCAATAAACGGGTAAGCCAGCGCGGGGTAATGGTAACCATCTGAGGGACGGTACGGGTGGCAATTGCCAGCTGCCTCGCGGCCACATCGCCGAGGGCGGTCTGCTGTTTGTTAGGAATGGTTTCTGCCATCTTAATCTGGAGGTGAGTATGAAAAAAATTAATGGAAAAGCGGAAGAATATTACGCAGGCTGAGTAGGGTAATAACAATGCCGACGATGACCATCAGCACGCGGGGATTGACCTTGCCGCAAACGTACGCGGCAAACGGTGACGCAAATACACCGCCCAGCAGCAGGCCGATAACCACTTTCCAGTTATCGATCCCGATCATGAGGGTAAACATGCCGGCTCCGGCAGCAGCAATAAAAAACTCGGCCGTGTTGACCGACCCGATCGTATACCGCGGATCACGCCCGCTGCCGATCAGCGTCGAGGTAACAACCGGCCCCCAGCCGCCGCCGCCAACCGCATCGACAAACCCGCCAAGGAGTGCAAGCGGGCCGACAGACCGGGTTTTCTGCTTTTGTTTTTTCTTGCCGAGCGCCTTACGGATCACTACAATACCCATGAAAAAGAGGTAAATAGATATGTAGGGTTTGATCAGATTGCCATCAAATGAACTCAGAATATACGCGCCGGTCACCGCACCGATAATGCCCGGAATAAGCAGTAGTTTGAATAGCTTTTTATTGACATTACCGAATTTCCAGTGGGATAAACCGGATGCTCCGCTCGTGAATACTTCGGCAAGGTGGACACTGGCGCTGGCTGCGGCGGGCGATACCCCGAGGCTCAGCAGCAGGGAGGTTGAGCTGATGCCATAGGCCATGCCAAGGGCGCCGTCAATCGTTTGCGCAAGAAAACCCGCCCCAATATAAAGCAGCGTTTCTGTAGTAAATAAAGAGGGGAAATCAATCGTAAATCCGGAATCTTTAACCTGCCAGAAAAAAAGAATTATACCGGCAATTAATACGGTACCGAATAACCATAATACGGGTAAATCCCCGCCAAAAATTCGCTTACGTACGGATGTTTCAGCCATAGCTTTAATGAAAAAAAATGAAAATGTAGTGTCCGGGAAACAAAAAAAACCACTTGCTGTATAAGCCCTGATCGCAGCATACACGCTTGTAAACCAAGCACTAAACCGGATACTCTGTCCACTGGATAGGCTTTATACACTTTAAAATCTATTGATTAAATAGATTTTGCAAATAAAGTAGTTTAGGGATATGATGTCAAAATATAAAGAGGATTAATTTTTCATAGCCCGCCAAAAAACGGGAAATATGTTTTCCTGCCCTTACCAAGAAAACTATTCAGCTGGAATGGTAACAAAATAAATTAAACGGCTTCTCCGGAATCAGGTGTGTTGCTGCCGGAGAAGCCGTATAACTGTACTAATCAGGTCAGCGCGTAAGGAGGCCGGCGTCGAGCACAAATTGGGAGCCGGTGATGTAACGGGCCTGATCAGAGGCCAGGTAAAGTACCATACCGGACACGTCTTCCGGTTCTACCCACGGGACAGGCAAGAGGTTTCCGGCCGACCGTTCGGCAATCTCCTGCGTCGTGGTTCCTTCAAGTGCTGCCAGTCCGTCGTTCATAGGGGTATTCACGCCGGTCGGATGAATGGAATTAACGCGGATGCTATACGGAGCCAGCTCAATGGCCCAGGATTTTGTGAGCCCCACCAGGCCCCATTTTGAGGCAGCATAATGGCTCAGGCGGTTCATGCCGCGAAGGCCTGCAATGCTTGAATTGTTGATAATCACCCCCGAACGCTGTGCAATCATGACCGGGATAATCCGTTTTGCGGTCAGCCACGCCCCCTTCAGATTGATATCCAGCATGGCATCCCACTCCTCCTCGGGCAATTCGTGCGCCAGCCCATACGCACAAATACCGGCATTGTTGAACAGAATATCGATCCGGCCGAATGTTTGCAGCGCCAGGTCAACAGCCCGGACGATGTCGGCATCCGTACGGACATCACCCGTGACGGTGAGGCATTGTCCCCCCGCCTGTTCAATTTCTTGTTTCAACGATACGAGTTCATCGGATGAGCCGAACGTATAGGCGGGATAATCCAGATTACGGGCGACATCAAAGGCGATGATGCCTGCGCCCTTCTGCGCCAGTGCCAGGGCTACGGCGCGGCCCTGGCCATGTGCCGCGCCGGTAATAAAGGCAGTTTTAGCAGTTAATTCACTCATTTTCCTGTGGTTTAGTCAGCGGCAGATAGGCGTGCAGGTAGTCATCAACAACAACATCCAGCGCATTATTGAAAAGATTGGTAGCAATCATCTGTCCGGCAAATGCCGTCAGCACCACGATCTCAGCCGGATTATATACCTGCCGTATCGGCTCATAAACGGCCGCCGGCACTTCCCCGCGATGCTGTGCGATGGAAGCCCCGAAACGGAGCAGGTGTTGCTCATCACCGGAAAGCAGCAGGTCTTCCGGCCGTTCGCCGTTATCGATGATTATTTTCCGGAAAAAGGTCGTGCAGAGCGGACAGTCTGACGCTTCTGAAATGGCATGTGCATACAGATAGGCCGCCCGCTTTCCGACAATCTCAATTACCTGATAATAGAGCGGATACCACTGCATGTATACCGTAAACGCCAGCGCTGAATGGCTGAGCGTTGCCTTCATATTGGTTATTGTTGAGCCGGGATAATCCAAAATGTGTTTTTCCCACAACTCCCTTATTTCAGTTGATGCTTCCGCTGTAGTCAGCGGGGCAATGCGTGGTTTCTGATCAGTGTCTTGCAGCGGCATTATTTCCGGATTTTTAGAACGGGTAGAGGATTAATATTAACCAATTTCCTGATAAAAAAACAGGGATCAGTGTCAGATGTGATAGCGTATCCGGTTATTCGTTTCTTTCGGTGTCGCCAGCGCTCTGGCATCACCATGATAAAACTCCTGAATCGTCTTTACAAAAAAATCGATGTCTTTATTCGTATTGAGCCGGCTCAGGGAAATCCGGATATTTTCGCGATCGGGATAAACACCGATTGCTTTTAGTACGTGGGAGCCGTTTTTTTCCAGATTTGACCGGGCGCTGCCGCCGGAAACGGATAAGCCGGCTCTGTTTAATAACTCGGTAACCGGATTTCCGGATGGTAAAACCGGCAAACTTATGCTAAGAATCGTATCGATACTTTCATCCAGGAGATCACTGGTGCCGTTAAACTGAATATCAATCCCAAGCAGCATCAGTTTATGCAATAACCGGGCTTTCAGGTGCCGGATATGGGTCTGATGCTTCAGTAAATCCAGGTGGGCCAGTTCCAGCGCTTTGGCCATGCCGACGATGCCCGCGATGTTTTCGGTACCCGGCCGCATACCCCTCTCCTGGGCCCCGCCGTGCCAGAGTGCCGGCAACTGTAACGGATTGCGGATATAGAGCAGGCCCACCCCCTGCGGCCCGTGAAATTTATGGGCTGATCCGGTAATGAAATCTACCGGCGTCTGCAGGAGGTCATACGAGTAGTGCCCTAGCGTCTGAACTGTGTCCGAATGAAAGATACAGTCATATTCCTGACTTATGCCGGCGACCTTCTGAATATCCGTCAGATTTCCGATTTCATTATTGCCGTGCATCAGACTGATCAGGATGCCGCCGGTATTGCGGTGTGACAATCCTGATGACCGCCTGCTTTCCAGTAGATACGCCAGGTGACCGTAGTCGATCCGGCCATGATCATCAATCCGGACCATGTGTAACCGGATAATACCCTGTTTCTCCATCATGACCAGGGGTTGCAGTACGGATTGATGCTCGATAGGGCTGGTAATTACTTCACGGATATTACCGGAGCGGATACTGCCCATCAGGGCCATGTTATTGGCTTCGGTAGCCCCGCTTGTAAACAATATATCGTCGGGGTGCGCACGGAGGATCGACGCAATCTGCTCCCTGGCCTCCTCAATTGCTTTTCTGACAAATATCCCCTGCCGGTGCACGGCGGATGCATTTCCCCAATACTGTCTGAAAAAAGGTAACATCACCTGTAGTACCTCTTCGTCTAAAGCGGTAGTGGCCGCGTTATCCAGATAACTAGTCATGACACGTTTTGATTAATGATTATTTTATAAAATCTATATAATAAATAGATTAATTGATCAGACAATAATTCCCTGAACGGGAAAGTGGTCGATATAAATCCGGTGCAGGAACAGGATGCAGGCAGGAGTCTGGCCCGTGGACGGATTTTGCAGGAAGCGGATCTTGCAGATTTAAAGATTTAATCGCTAAAGTCTACAGAAGAAATTATATAAACAATTATTTCAGTAGAAAATGGCAAAAAAAATACCGGGTTCAGCGGCAACTGACCCGGCAGGCTGTACAAATGAAGTCCTGGCAGACCCGTTACATTTGCTAAACCGCTACAATATTGTAAAAAGAATGTAAATGACGAAAAATAAATACCAACGCCCCCACGTCAGGTAGATGCCGGTATAGTCAATTGTCAGTCAATGATGTATGTATAATTCCCCGAAAAGTAGATAGAGTAATAGATAACTAACTGGTAATCAATTTTTACACAACAATTTTGTGGCTTCAATTTTGTTTACCATTTTTGCCGTTGATAACGTTATTTACCGATAAGTCAGTGCACTGGCTTATTTATTTATGACTATACTATATAAAATATATAGTCTTACTATTTTTCATCAATACCTATTGATACATGAAATACTCAACACAACGCCGGAAGCGAAAACAGATCCGGCCCCGTTAACAACAGCAACTTTCCCGAAACGATGACTGTCGGTATAGGCGGCAACCTATGCAGACAGGAGAACTATGTATTTGTCTTACAGGTCCTGGCAGACCCATTCATTTTAAAACCAGAATAATGCAGAAACTCTTTACAACATGGGTAGTGTGGCTACTCATAACCGGTAGTGTAGTGGCCCAGGCTACCAAACTGGCCGGCCTCGTTCGTTCAGCGGACGGCGAGGCATTACCCGGGGTAACAATTGCCCTGAAGGGAACCACGCAGGGAACGACTACGGATGCGCAGGGACGGTTTACCTTACCCGTATCCGGCACCAATGCAGTGCTGATTGTGAGCGCAATCGGCTATGCGACGAGCGAGATAAAACCGGCCGGCACGGAGCTGACGATTACATTACAGCCGGATGTCAGGCAGTTATCCGAAGTGGTGGTAACGGGTTACAGCGAACAAAGCCGTAAATCCCTGACCAGTGCCATTTCGACGGTCAGGGGGACCGATATCAAGGATATTCCGGTAGCCAGCCCCGATCAGTTGTTGCAGGGAAAAGCCCCGGGGGTGCAGGTTCAGGCGAACTCCGGGGTGCCGGGCGGCGGGATTTTTATCCGGGTACGGGGAACCAACTCGGTAAATGCCGGAAACGATCCGCTGTACATTGTCGATGGCGTGTTTATCAACAATACCAACCTGGTAGCCACCGGTCTCGGTAACCAGGTCCCCTCGAACCCGCTGGCGGACCTCAACCCGGCTGATATTGAAAGCATAGAGGTCCTGAAAGATGCCAATGCCACGGCTATCTATGGCTCAAGGGGCGCCAACGGCGTTGTCCTGATTACGACCAAACGGGGTAAATCCGGCAAAACAAAACTTACCTTTGATACGTATCAGGGGTGGTCAAAAGCGGCAAAACTTTTTGATCTGGTAACCGGCCCGCAGCTGGCTGAGCTTGAGAACGAGCGGTTCATCAACGACGGGGGTGCTCCTGCCAGCGTTCCTTTCCGGTCCGTTGCAAGCGGCGGTCAGGGGTTGCCTGCCGAGCAGCCTACCTTCGACCGGATCAATGACTTATTCCGAACGGCGCGGACCAACAACTACGAACTGTCGGCGGCAGGCGGCAACGACAAAACCCAGTTCTACATCGGCGGCGGTTACTTCCGGCAGGAATCCATCGTGAAACCCTCAAATTTTGAGCGCTACAGTTTCCGCGTCAACGTCGATAACCGCGTCAGTGATAAACTGAAGGTCGGCACCAGCACCGCACTGGCCAGGACCGTCCGGAATGTCAGCAGCAATGACAATAACCCGGCGGGTGTTATTAACTCCGCATTGTTCCCGCGCACTAACCTGCCGGTATTCAACACCGATGGTTCCTATGCCAAATACGGGAATTTCGATAACCACCTGGCACTGATCAATAACCTCAACAACAATGCTGTTGGCTCACGGATCATCAGTAATGTCTTCGGGGTATATGAATTCACGCCCTCATTAAGCCTGCGCAGCAGCTGGAGTGTTGACTTCAACGATATGTATGAAAACAACTACAACAACACGTTGTTGCTGGCCGGTCAGCCACGGGGAACGGCTACCTCGTTTCTGTCCCGTGATGTGACCCTGCTCAACGAACAGGTACTGACTTACCGGGAAACGTTTGCCGATGTGCATTCCCTGCAGGTACTGATCGGTAATACAATCCAGAAAAACACCTTTCAGCGCACTACGCTGAGCGAGCAGCAGTTTCCGTCGAACGAGTTACAGACCATTGCGTCGTCGGCGACGCAGACCGGATCTTCGTCCAGGTCACAGGCGGGTCTGCTTTCGTTTTTCGGGAAAGCCAACTATAGTTTCAAAGACCGGTATTCGGTTGATGCCAGTTTACGGGCGGATGCTTCCAGCCGGTTTGGTCTCTCAAAGCGGTGGGGGTATTTCCCGTCGGTCGGGGTAGGCTGGCGTTTGTCGGAAGAGACGTTTATTCAGAAACTGAACGTTTTTGACGAATTAAAGGTACGGGCAAGCTGGGGCCTTACCGGCAATCAGGCGGGTATCAGCGATTTTGCGTCACTTGGCTTGTGGCAGGGCGGTGCCAATTACCTCGATTTACCCGGTACGGCTCCCCTACAGCTTGCCAACGCGGACCTGAGCTGGGAAACCACCCGTCAGTGGAATGTCGGACTGGATGTGGCGGTGCTGAAACGCCGGCTGTTTGCCGAACTGAACTATTACGACAAGTATACCTATGGTTTGCTGCTGAACGTTCCGGTGCCGCGGAAACTCGGCTATTCATCGGTTGTTCAGAATTACGGGGCGGTCCGGAACCGGGGCATTGAACTGTCGCTGACGGCTAACTGGCTGAATCGTCCGGATGTAAGCTGGAGTACCAGCTTTAACATCTCGCGCAACGTCAACCGGATTGCCAAACTGGCGGCACCGATTACGACCGGCTCGCGGGATATATTCCGGCTGGAAGAAGGCGCATCGCTGTACTCCTTCTGGCTTTATCACCAGACACAGGTGAACCCGAAAACCGGCGATGCGGAGTACCAGGACCTTAATAACGATGGCGCCATTACGGTGGCCGACCGGCAGCTTGTCGGAAATGCCTGGCCGGATTTCTTTGGCGGTCTGACAAACTCGTTCCGGTATAAAGGCTTTGACCTGGGGCTGAACCTTTATTTTGAGCAGGGCGCAAAAATCATGAACATGAACCGGTTTTTTCTGGTACACGGCGGAACGCAGCGCAACATCGGCTACTTCCCCGAACAGCTTGACCGGTGGCGGAAAGAGGGCGATGTAACGACCGTACCCCGCCTGACTACCAATGCCAACAGCAATAATTACGGGGGAGTCGTGCAGAACCTGAGCGACCGGTACCTCGAAGACGGATCGTTTCTCCGGCTTCGCACGCTGACTGTCGGCTATTCGGTTCCCAAACCGGTGCTGAACAAGGTACGGATTGCATCGGCGCGGATCTATGTGCAGGCCACCAACCTGTTTACGGTTACGCCTTATTCGGGGCTGGATCCTGAGGTAAACTCGCAGAGCAACGTGGCCAATACCAAAAACTTTGACTGGGCTACGGTGCCACAGCCCCGCACGATTCAGGCTGGTCTTTCCCTTGGCTTTTAATGTACCGACAACGATCATGAAATCACTAAAATACATAGTTATCGCCCTCATGGTTTCTTCCTGCAATGTACTGGATGTGAAGCCGTTCCAACAGCTGCCGGATGAAGGGGCCATTACCGATGCCGGCAGTGCACGGGCAGCCCTCCTCGGGACCTATAGCCAGGTACAGGATTATTACCAGCTTAACTTTCCGGTACTGGGTTATTTACCGGGAGATAACGTCCGCTTCAATGGTACGCTTAACCAGTATAACCAGCTCGACCAGAATGCCCTCAGTGCCGACAATGTCATTACGACCGGCACCTGGACCCAGTTGTATCAGGTCATCAATTCGGCTAACAATGTGTTGGCAGCACTGCCGTCGATTAATGATCCGCTGCTGACAGCTGCGGAAAAGAATCAGCTGCTGGGAGAAGGCTATTTTCTGCGGGCGCTGGCATACTTTGATCTCGGCCGGGGCTGGGGTGGTGTCCCGCTTATTCTGAAACCGACGCGGTCAGTAGCGGACGGAGCCGGCATAAAGCGCAGCACCCTGGCGCAGACCTACGATCAGGTGCTTGCCGACCTGACAGAAGCAGAACGCCTGCTGCCCGAAACCATTATCCGGAACCGCGCCGTTAAAAACTCAGCCCGTGCGCTGCGCGCCAGACTGCACCTGTACCGGCAGCAGTGGGCTGAAGCGGAGGCCTATGCCACGCAGGTACTGAGCCTTTCGGGGTATGCGCTGGTATCCCCCTACCGGGCCTTTTCGACCGCACCGTTCGGCAGCGCAGAGTCGATCCTGGAACTGACCTACAGTATTGCCGATCAGAACAGCCAGTGGAACAACTGGTATCCGAGTGCCCTGGGCGGGCAATACACGTTACAGCCAACACCCGAGTTTATCACACAGGTAAACCGCGCCGACGTGGGCGGTAACCGGAATGCCGCCTTGTTAGGGACCGTTAAAGTCGGAACCACTGATTTTGTGTATGGTAACCTGTATAGCCGCGCCGCCCAGCGGGACGATCCGGCGTACATTCTCCGGGTCGCTGAACTTTACCTGATCCGTTCGGAAGCCCGGGCACGCCTGGGTAAACTCACCGAAGGGCTGGCTGATCTGAATGCTGTCCGGACGCGGGCCGGTGTACCGGCGGCGACGGCAACGTCTGCCGATGCGCTGCTGCTGGCGGTTGAAAACGAACGGAAAATCGAGTTTGCTTTTGAGGCCCACCGCTGGTTCGACCTTGTCCGGACCGGCCGCGCCGGCGCAGTGCTGGGTATCACCGACCAGCGGAAGTGGGTTTTCCCGATTCCGTTCAATGATATTGCTGCAGACCCTGATCTGGAGCAGAATCCCGGGTATTAATTTTTAACGTCAACACGATACAAGATGAGTCAGATTCAGAAACCAATTGGTATTTACTACGAACATCCCGAATGGTTTAAGCCGTTGTTTGCCGGGCTCGACCGGCGCGGCATTGCGTATGAGCGGATTGATGCGGCCCGCCACCAGTACAATCCGGCCGCACGGGAGAGTACCTACAGTCTGGTGGTGAACCGGATGAGTTCCTCGGCCTACCTGAGAGGCAACGGGCAGGGCATTTTCCATACAGCCGGCTATCTGACTCATCTTGAACGCATTGGGGTCAGGGTAATCAACGGTACGGTAGCCACCGGCATCGAAACCAATAAATCAAGACAGTTGTCCCTGCTGGCCGGCCTTGGCCTTTCGTTTCCGGAAACCCGCGTGGTGAATCACCTGTCGCAGGTTGTGCCGGCGGCAGCGGAACTTCGCCTCCCTATCGTCGTAAAGGTAAACATCGGAGGGGCCGGTGCCGGTATTGTCCGCTTTGATACCCGCGAAGGATTGCAGGCGGCGGTGGATGCCAGGCAGATTGACCTGGGCATTGATCAGACCGCCCTCGTGCAGGAGTTTGTGCAGCCCCGTGGCGGACATATTGTGCGCGTGGAAACCCTGAACGGCCGGTTTCTGTATGCCATGAAGGTATTCACGACGGGCGAAAGCTTTAATCTGTGTCCGGCCGAAATATGCGCCATTCCGGACGAACCTACGGCTGACTTCTGCCTGACCGAAGCGCCGAAAAAAGGGATTCAGGTGGAAGCATACCGGCCCCCGACCCAGGTAATTAACGACGTGGAACGCATTGCCAAAGCCGCCAGGATTGATGTCGGCGGGGTTGAGTACCTGGTTTCTGATGAAACCGGTGAGGTACTGTATTATGACATTAACGCCCTGTCAAATTTTGTGGCGGATGCCGTGCAGGTCGTCGGGTTTGACCCCTATGCCCGGTTTATCGATTATCTGGAGGCTGAACTGACCCTTGTCCAGACAGCTCAGGCAAAGGCCAAAGCATCTGTTGTACCCTTAAACCCGGCATGTATCCCATGAAATATGGCTATTGGTTACCCGTCTTCGGCGGCTGGCTCCGGAATGTTGAGGACGAAAACATGCGGCCGGACTGGCGTTATGTAAAACAGCTGGCGCAGAAATCCGAAGACTGGGGGTATGATCTCACGCTGATTGCCGAGCTGAATCTGAATGATATTAAAGGCGAAGCGGCCCCGTCGCTGGATGCCTGGTCAACGGCGGCGGCGCTCGCGGCCGTCACCAGCCGCATTGAGCTCATGGTGGCTGTACGCCCCACGTTTCATAGTCCGGCACTGCTGGCCAAACAGGCTGCCAATATCGACCATATCAGCGGCGGCCGGTTGAGCCTGAACGTGGTATCCTCGTGGTGGCAGGACGAGGCCCGCAAATATGGTGTTCATTTTGAACAGCACGATGACCGGTATGCTCGTACGGCGGAGTGGCTTCATGTGGTGGATAACCTCTGGAAACAAGACCATTTTTCGTTTAAAGGCAATTATTATCAGGTAGAAGACAGTATCCTGCAACCCAAGCCGGTTTCTTTGCCAAGGCCGTTTATCTACGCCGGCGGCGAATCAGAAACGGCGAAAAATCTGATTGCGGCTCAATGCGACGGCTATGTCATGCACGGAGACGATCCGGAGTCAATTGGCCGGCGGATACGGGATTTACAGGAACGCCGCGCGCGTCTGCGCCCCGATTTACCGCCGATGACATTCGGGTTAGCGGCTTACTCAATTGTCCGCGAAACCGAAGCGGCCGTTAAAAAAGAGCTTGCGCGGATTACAAACGTAAACGGGTCCGCCGCCGGGTATAAAAATTACCAGCAGTGGCTGGCCGGCACCCAGCTCGAAAAACGGGTGTCGCTCGAAGACTACTCTGTCTCGAACCGCGGCCTCCGCTCAGGTCTGTTCGGCACCCCTGATCAGGTTGCCGAGCAGGTGGCCAGGTTTGAGGCTGCCGGTGTGGGTTTCCTGCTGCTTCAGAGTAGTCCGCAACTGGAAGAAATGGAGCGGTTTTCAGAAGCAGTAATCCGCGTTTTAACGTAACTTTCAACAAGGGTTGGCATTGGTTTTCAGACCGGTATCAACCCTTTACCTTAAACAATCATTCAACAGCACACGTATGCGTCACGTATGTACCTTAGCGCTCCTGTTCCTGCTGGCTACCGGCTATGCGGTTCAGGCACAAAACGCTTATTTTTTCCCTGACTACAAGGGTAGTTTTGACCCGGCTATTCCTACGCCGGAGCAGTTTCTGGGGTATCCGGTTGGCTCCCATTTCACCCGCTACGACCGGATCGTCGATTACCTGAAAGAACTTGACCGCCTGTCGGATAAGGTTTCACTGGTGCCCATCGGCAAAACCTACGAAGAGCGCCCGCAGGTGATTGCGGTGTTTACGTCAACGGCTAATCAACGCAATCTGGAGCAAATCCGGCAGCAGCACCTGCAGCTCGCCGACCCGAAAGCCCCGGCTCCGGATTACGGTAAACTGCCGGTTATTGTGCACCTTGCCTACACTGTTCACGGCAACGAAAGTTCGAGCAGCGAAGCAGCTATGCTGACGGCCTATTACCTGACGGCTTCAACCGCGCCGGAGGTTGCCAAATGGCTGACCGGATCGGTGGTGACCATTGATCCCGCCGAAAACCCGGACGGCCGCGACCGGGCAACGCAGTGGTTTAACCAGTACAAGTCCTTCCCCGCTGTTACTGACCCGGCCGACCGCGAGCATAACGAGTACTGGCCCAACGGACGGTACAATCATTATCTCAACGACCTGAACCGCGACTGGTTGCCGCTGGTACACGTCGAAAGCCGCAACCGTATTAAATTCCATCATGCCTGGCTACCGAACGTCATGATCGATTTTCACGAGATGGGGACCAGCAGCACTTATTATTTTGAACCGTCGAAACCGTACAGCACCGAAAATGACCTGATCCCACGGGCAACGTATGATGTCCTGAATGTCCGGCTGGCCAATTATTTTGCCCGTGCCCTGGACGGTATCGGCGTGCTGTATTTTACTAAAGAACAGTTCGACAACCTGTCCCCGATTTACGGATCTACCTATCCCGATTTTACGGGCGGTGTGGGCGTCACCTTTGAGCTAGGCAGTTCGCGGGGACTCGCCCAGGAAGGCAGCAACGGCGTGGTCACGTTTCCCTTTACTATTCGGAACCACCTCCGCACGGGTCTGGCTGCTGTACAGGGCGCAGTCGAAGAAAAAGAACTGTATCTGAAACACCAGCGCGATTTCTTTACGTCGGCCATTACCGAAGCTGCAAAGTTCCCGACAAAGGCCTATGTCTTCGGCTCAGCGACTGACCGTAACCTGACGCGGCGGTTTGCCGATTTACTGCTCCAGCACAACATTCAGTTTCACCCGCTCCAACAGGCCACCCAGGCGGGTGGAAAAACCTTTGAGGCAGGAGCCGCTTATGTTGTACCAGCTTCACAGCCAAATTACCGGATCGTACACTCGATTTTTGAGGAAGTTACGGCCTTTCATGACAGCGTATTTTACGATGTTACCGGCTGGTCGCTGATTCATGGCTATGGCCTGCCCTTTGCCAAACTGAAAGATGCGGCCCTGGTAAAAGGAGAACCGGTTAAAACGCTTCCGGCTGTTGAAGGCGGTATTACCGGCGGACCGGCCACGGTGGCTTACTTGCTGAACGGTGCGGACTACCACGCCGTTAAAGCCATTTCCCTGCTGCAACAGGCAGGCGTGCAGACCAAAGTTTCCTTTAAACCGTTCAGTATTCAGCCTGCCGCCATTGTTTCCGGTTCGGGCGCTCAGACGGTGCCGGGCAAAGTCAGCACGGAGTTCGGCTACGGTTCGTTTATCATTCCGGTTGCTGCGCAGACCGTTCCGGCCGATTCGCTCTATAAACTTATTTTCTCGGCAGGCCGTCAGGCCGGGGTGACCTTTACGGCCGTATCGACCGGCTTCAGCGCCAAAGGCATTGACCTCGGCAGTAACAATATCCGGACGATCCGTAAACCCGAAGTGGCGCTGGTGATCGGCCAGGGGGTTACTCCGTCAGAAGCCGGTGAGGTCTGGTACCTGACGTCCGAACAGCTTCATCTGCCGGTTTCCAAACTAGATATCGGTAGTTTGGGACGGGTTGACTGGGCACGGTATACCACGGTGATTCTGGTGGGTGGTCAGTATAACAGCCTCGACAAACCGGTTGTTGCCCGGCTGAAGAGCTGGGTTGAAAACGGGGGGACGCTCATTACCACCAAAACGGCGACCGAGTGGGCAGTTCGTCAGGGGCTGACCCGCGAGAACCTGCTGGTTGCCAGCCGGCCGGATACTACCAAAGGACCGGTGCGGGCCGACTTCGATCAGGTGCGCGAACGGGAAGGACCGCGTGCCGTTGCGGGATCCATTTATACGGCCGATATCGACATCACCCACCCGCTGGGCTTTGGTATTCAGGACCGCAAACTGTTTGTGTTCCGCAACGGAACCACCTTCCTTAAATCCGGTAGCAGTCCCTACAACACGGCGGTTAAATACGCGGCGAGTCCGTTTGTAAGCGGTTTTGTATCAAAGGAAAACCTGAAAAAAATCAGTAATACGGCCGCTGTCGTTGTCAGTCCGGAAGGTCAGGGACGGGTAGTCTTATTTGCCGATGATCCGGCATTCCGCTCCTACTGGCATGGTACATCCCGTGGTC
>NZ_CAMFHL010000122.1 GCF_945952095.1 uncultured Arsenicibacter sp.
CCCTAACCCCCTCCAGAGGGGGAAATCGGGCCTAGTTTCCCCCGCTGGAGGGGGTTAGGGGGAGGAAATGATATGTGAAATAGTATGATCTGAACAATACTGGTTAACGATTCCTTAAACGCAAATATAATCAATCTTGAATA
Source organism: uncultured Arsenicibacter sp. (assembly GCF_945952095.1). GTDB lineage: Bacteria > Bacteroidota > Bacteroidia > Cytophagales > Spirosomataceae > Arsenicibacter. Next base: position 144 of record NZ_CAMFHL010000122.1, read on the forward strand.
CATCCATTGATACCGCCGTCATCGTCATTTTCTCTGCTTTTGTGCTGGGAATCGGGATGTTATTTGCCCGGACGGGACGCAATCTGAAGTCGTTTTTTGCCGGTGGCGAAGCTGTGCCCTGGTTTATCGGCGGGCTCTCGCTGTTCATGAGCTTTTTCTCGGCGGGCACGTTCGTTGCCTGGGGCAGCATTGCCTATAAACACGGCTGGGTAGCCATCACCATCCAATGGACCATGTGCATCGGCGCCCTGGTGACCGGCCTTTTTCTGGCTCCCCGCTGGAACAAGACCGGTGCACTCACCGCCGCCGAATTCATCCGCGGGCGGCTGGGCACTACGGTTCAGAAGGTCTATATCTTCATCTTTACCCTCGTCAGCGTCTTTATCAAAGGGTCGGTGTTGTATCCGGTGGCCAAACTGGTCAGTTCATCGCTCAACCTACCCCTGGTTCCCTGCACCATCGGGCTGGGCATTTTTATGATTGCCTACACCGCTGTCGGTGGCCTGTGGGCGGTGATGGTAACTGATATTCTGCAATTTGTGGTGCTGTCAGCAGCCGTGTTCATTCTGCTACCCCTGTCGTTTACGAAAGTCGGCGGGTTCGATGCATTTACACAGAAAGTCCCCGACGACTTTTTCAACCTGCTCAACGGCGACTACACCTTCGGATTTGTAATGGCGTTCATTTTCTACCACATTGCCTACATTGGCGGAAACTGGACGTTTGTGCAGCGGTATACCAGTGTCGACAGCCCGAAATCAGCGCGTAAAGTTGCCTTTCTGTTTGCTGCTCTCTACCTGATCAGTCCGGTTATCTGGATGCTGCCGCCGATGATCTACAAAGCCATTGACCCGTCGCTGACCGGCCTTGACACCGAAAATGCTTACCTGAAAATCTGCCAGCTGGTGTTGCCGCCGGGCTTGCTCGGCCTGATGCTCACCGGTATGTATTTTTCCACCTCTGCCAGCGCCAATACAGCCCTGAACGTGGTATCGGCGGTCTTTACCAACGACATCTACAAAGGGCTGATCAACCCCGGTGCTTCAGACAAGCAGCTGATCCGGGTCGCGCGCGGCTCGTCGTGGTTTTTCGGGCTGGGCATGATCGTGATTGCCTTGCTGGTTCCGGCAGCCGGTGGTATCGTGGAAGTAGTTCTCAGCATCTCTGCCATTTCGGGTGGTCCGTTGCTGGCGCCTCCGCTGTGGGCCTTGTTCTCCAAACGGCTCAACAGCCGGGTTACGCTCTGGATTACGGGCATCGGCCTGACTGTCAACCTGTTTTTTAAAGTTCTGTCGCCCTGGCTGCTGGATTACAAGCTCAGCCGTGCGGCGGAAACCGTAATCGGCGTCGGATTGCCGCTGCTGCTGCTGCTGGCCTATGAACTGTGGGCGGCCCAACGCAAGGAAGTCGCCCGTGAGTACCTGCGCTACCGCATGGACCGTGAACAAAAACAAGCCGAAGCGCAGGCCCGTCAAACGGAAGATGTGGAGGAAGCACAGGCCATTAAAGCACAAAACCGGTTCGGGCTGCGTGTCATTGCCGGATCGCTGGTTTTTACGGCGCTGATGCTGTTTGGCCTCAGCTTTCTGACCACGCAGGGGGCGGGCATCACGGCCGGTATTGCCGTGGCCGTGCTCATTGCCGCCCTGATTCCGTGGCGGGCAGCGGGCAAGGCAGACCATCAGCCGGCCGTGATGCCGGATAGTGTATCTAATCCTTCAGACTCAACCTATTCCCGTTAAACCGTAGCGGGTATCCGATTAACATCTGTATGCTTTTATTCCGTAAATTAACTTTCGCTTTCCTGCTGTGCGTTCTGGTGTATCCCCTCTGTGCGCAGTATGCCATCCGGCAACCGAATGCGGTGCCACTGCATGGCGAATGGCTCTTTGCCCTCGACCCTGCCAACATGGGTGAGACGGGCAAGTGGTTCGCCGATAACCAGCCCACCAACCGCTGGGATAAGGTTACGGTACCCCATTGCTTCTCAGTAGACCGGCGGTATCAGTTTTACACCGGCAAAGTCTGGTACCGGCGCACATTCCCGTGGCAGCCGGCGGCCGGTAAACGGGTGTTGCTGCACTTTGACGCCTCGTTTCATACCACGACGATTTACCTGAATAACCAGAAAATCAGTACGCACGAGGGGGGCTATACGCCGTTCCATGTCGATGTTACGGGTCAGCTGAAAGCGGGAGATAACCTGCTCGTCGTTTCGGTAGACAACAATACCTGGAAACCGGGCTCCATTCCGGGATCAAAGGATAACAACCAGGTCAATGATCCGTTTATGGGCTGGATCAATTACGGCGGCCTGATCCGGCCGGTATACCTGACCACCGAAGCGGACACATACCTTGAGAACCTGAAAGTAGAGACCGTACCGGATCTGGCAAAAGGCACGGCTACGGTCCGCGTACGGGCCCGCATCCGCAATGCGTCGGGGCAGTCCGTTTCGCCGAAACTGGTGCTGAATCTGGCGCAGCAGGGCCGTCCGGTCACAGCCACCTGGAAAATGCCTGCAATCTCCATTCCGGCCGGTCAGACAGCCCTGCTGGATGCGGAAACAGCCCTCAAAGCCGCTGATGTGAAGCTCTGGGGCCTCGATACCCCCAACCTCTACAATCTGACAGCGGCCATCACCGGCGATACGCTCCGGACACGGTTTGGTATCCGTAAGGTCGAGGTTAAAGGCATTCAGTTGCTGCTCAACGGACAGCCGATCAAGGCGGCGGGCGGTAACCGTGTGGTCGATTATCCGGGCCTTGGCTCCCTCGAACCGGAATGGCTGGTCGAAAAAGATTTCCGGCTGATGAAAGAGGCCGGCATGGAATTGCACCGGCTGACGCATTACACGCCATCGGAAAGCATCTACGACTGGGCCGACGAAAACGGCATGCTGATCATTACCGAAGCCGGTAACTGGCAGCTGACACCGCGACAGATGGACAATGACACCATCCGGGACAATTTCCGGCAGCAGTTCCGCGAAATGGCCCAACGCGACTGGAACCACCCCTGCGTGATTGCCTACAGCGTTGGTAATGAGTACCTGTCGGAACAACCGGCGGGGCAGCGCTGGACCAAAGACATGATTGCCTTTGCCCGCGAACTCGACCCGACACGGCTCTATACCTTCGCGTCGATGCGGTTGAATATTCTGCCGAAAAAACCGGAGGACGAAGCCAGCCAATACTGTGATTTTGTGTCGACCAACACCTACGGCAATCACCTGAACGTGCTGAAACACATTCACTCCCTGTATCCCGACAAACCCATTTTCATCAGCGAATACGGCACCCGCGCCGACGGACCGAACGGCGAAGCAGCACAGGTTACCCATCTTGACAAGTTTCTGTCGGATGTCCGCCAGCTGCCGTATGTGATCGGGGCATCTTGGTGGTCCTTCAACGATTACCAGAGCCGCCATCACGGCACCAATCCGAACGGCTACCGGCCGTGGGGGCTGGTGGGGCCGGAGCGTGAACTACGGCCACTGTACAAGGCGCACCAGAGCGGTATGGCGCCGCTGACGATTGAAAAAGTGCGGTTTGAGCAAGGCCCGGAAGGCGTTCATAAACTAACCGTGCGCATCACGGCCCGCAACGATTTTCCGGCGTATGCCCTCAAAGGCTACCGGCTCCGGGCAGGACAACCGGCCGATCTACAGGCGACATCGCCAACCCGGAAAAGCACGGCCGGCGAGCTGATCATTCCCGACCTGCAACCCGGCCAGAGTACCGACCTCAGCATTCCGGTGCAGGGCTTTGATAAAACGCTGACCATTGACATTAGCAAACCGACAGGCTTCCACATCCTGTCACAACAAGTTGATTTAACGAATGATACGCGAACAAGCAACCGATAAGCGCAGCCTGAAGACAGTCCGTTACGAGGGCGATTTGATAGTAGTGGGCGGCGGGCTTTCCGGCGTGTGCTGTGCCATTACGGCCGCACGGGCAGGTACCCGCGTGGTGTTGGTCCAGGACCGGCCGATACTGGGCGGCAACTCCTCAAGCGAGGTCCGCCTCTGGGTACTGGGAGCCACCTCCCACATGGGCAACAACAACCGCTGGGCGCGTGAAGGCGGGGTGGTCGATGAGATTCTGCTCGAAAATCTCTACCGCAATCCGGAAGGAAACCCGCTGATTTATGACACCATCCTGCTGGAAAAAACCGTGCAGGAGCCGAATATCACCCTGCTGCTCAATACGGCCGTTCACGACGTGGAGAAAGGAACGGGCGACGCAGCGGACAAAATCAAATCGGTACGGGCCTTCTGTTCACAAAACAGCACAGCCTACGAACTGACGGCTCCGTTATTCTGTGATGCGTCAGGCGATGGTATTGTGGCGTTCCAGTCCGGTGCTGCCTTCCGGATGGGGGCAGAATCCAAAGACGAGTTCGGCGAAAAATTCGCACCCTCGGCCGACTACGGTGAACTCCTCGGCCACTCGCTGTATTTCTACACCAAAGATACCGGCAAACCGGTCCGGTTTGTGCCGCCGGCCTATGCCCTGAACGACATTACCAAAATCCCGCGCTACCGGCGTTTCAATGCAAAAGAGCACGGTTGCCAGTTATGGTGGATTGAATACGGCGGGCGGCTCGATACCGTTCATGACACCGAAACCATTAAATGGGAGCTCTGGAAGGTGATTTACGGAGTCTGGAACCACATCAAAAATTCAGGGCAGTTCCCGGAAGCGGAGACCATGACGCTCGAATGGGTCGGCCAGATTCCGGGCAAACGCGAAAGCCGCCGGTTTGAAGGCGATTACATCCTGACCCAACAGGACGTGGTCGAACAACGGCCGCACCCCGACGCAGTGGCATTCGGCGGCTGGTCAATTGACCTGCATCCGGCCGACGGCGTGTTCAGCGAAAAGCCGGGCTGCAACCAGTGGCACAGCAAAGGCGTATACCAGATTCCGTACCGCTGTTTTTACAGCCGTAACGTCAGCAACCTGCTGCTGGCAGGGCGGATTATCAGCACCACCCACGTCGCGTTTGCGTCGTCGCGGGTCATGGGCACGAGCGCACACGGCGCCCAGGCCGTTGGCATGGCCGCCGCACTCTGCACCAGACAGGGCGTGTTACCACGGGAGCTGCCGGTTCAGGACCTGCAAACCGAATTATTAAAAACAGGGCAACACATTCCGGGCCTGCATCTGGCCGATAACCAGGACCTGGCCCGCCAGGCCACGCTGTCGGCTTCCTCCGAATATATCTTAACCGAATTACCGGCCAACGGGCCGTTGCTGCCGCTAGCCTCGTCGGCCGGGCAAATGCTGCCGCTACCGGCGGGCCCTGTCCCGGCGATGACAATCTACCTCACCGCCGATCAGGAGACAACGTTGACAGTAGACCTGCGGCGCAGCAGCAAAGCCGGGAATCATACTCCCGATGTAACGCTGCAAACGCTGACCCTACCCGTCCGGAAAGGGCAACAGGAAGTAACACTGCCTTTCACGGCAGAAGTGCCTGAGACTTGTTACGCCTTTGTGTTGCTGATGAAAAACGAGCATATCCGGCTTCAGTACAGTGCGGTTCGGGTAACAGGGGTGCTGTCGGTGTTCAATAAAGTGAATGCAGCCGTCTCGAATTATGGCAAGCAGGAGCCGACCGAAGACATTGGCGTTGATGCCTTTGAATTCTGGACACCGGAGCGGCGGCCCAAAGGCCATAATCTGGCCTTCCGCCTCGACCGGGGCATACCGGTTTTCGGAGCAGCCAACCTGACCAACGGCCTCCAGCGGCCAACCAGCCAACCCAACGGGTTTGTGGCGCAGCTGACCGACAACGACCCGACGGTAACGCTGTCGTGGCCGTCGCCGCAATCCATCAAACAGGTGGTACTGAGCTTTGACTCCGACTTTGACCACCCGCTGGAAACCGTGCTGATGACCCATCCGGAAACGGTTTCGCCGTTCTGTGTGGCCGAGTACATCCTGTGTAACGACCGGCGGGAGCGGATTCACCACGAGACCGCCAACCACCTCTCACAGAACACAATCACGTTTGCGGAACCGGTCATTACCCAACACCTGACCATTCACCTCAAGCACCCCGGCACTGCCGTCCCTGCCGCACTCATGGAAGTGCGCTGCTACGCCGACTGATTTCATTCACCACATAGCCACATCAGAAAGCAAAGAGAATAAAACTATGTTTTCTGATGTGGCTATGTGGTAAATTCATGAAGCACCACGTTTGCACGTCACATATGCATTACGTATAATTTTTAACGGTAACGATGTTTTTTGCGTTTATTATCAGAAAACGTTCATGCACCCTGTTCAACCTGTGCATTTATTAAAAACATCATGACCCTGAAAGAACGATTACTGAGTGTGGCGGTTGTCGCCGAAGATAAATTTGACCGGCTCAAAGACCGGCTATTCAGCCGCCTCGACGCTGATAAGCCCTACCAGATTGTATATTATCGTGGCTTCGGCAGCCCGTCGGCAGTATGGCTAAAAGGACGGGTCCTGCGGCAGCGCGACCTCCCGACGCCCAGCGACCGCGATACCTTCTGGCACAACCTGCTGGCGACCTACCAGCGGTTCGAGAGCGATGAAGTACCCCGCGTAACCGTCCGGATCGACGCGTTCGGGCAAAGCCATACGACTGTAGCCGACGAGGAAGGGTATTTTGAGTTTACGATCAACCCGCCCAACGACCTGCCACCGGGCCGCGTGTGGTTCCCGATCCGGTACAGCCTCGACGGCATCACCCAGCCCAGCACCGGCGAACCGGTCGAAAAGAACGGGCACCTGATGATTTCGCCGCCGTTCAGCCAGTTCGGCATTATCTCTGATATCGACGATACCGTATTACAAACCGATGCCACTAGCCTGCTGCAATCGGCACGGCTGACGTTTCTGGGCAATGCCTATACGCGGTTGCCGTTCGCGGGGGTAGCCGCGTTTTACCGTGCCCTGCAAAGCGGGCCGGTCACTACCCTGTTTAACCCGATCTATTTTGTGTCGAGCAGTCCGTGGAACCTGTACGATCTGCTGGTCGATTTTTTCCGGATTCAGGGCGTTCCCAAAGGGCCGATTCTGCTGCGTGACATCGGGCTTACCCCAACGCAGTTTATCAAAAGCTCACATTTTGACCATAAACTGGGCATGATCCGGAAGGTGCTGGACGTCAACCCGCAGCTGCCGTTTGTGCTCATCGGCGACAGCGGGCAGCACGATCCGGAAATTTATTCGCAGGTTCTCCGCGAGAATCCGGGGCGTATTCTGGCCATTTATATCCGCGACGTATCGGAAGACCGGCGGGACGAAGCCGTCCGCGAACTGATTCAGACTGCCGCGACGTTCAATGTGCCGATGCTATTGGTACCCGATACGCTGGCCGCCGCCGAACACGCTGCCGCCCTCGGCCTGATCGACCCCGATACCATTCCCGAAATACGCGCCGACCGGCGGGCCGATAAGACGGGGGAAATGGTATAGAGACGCAAGATCTTGCGTCTCTATACCATTTCATTACATTTGCCTGAATCAATGTGCAGGGCGACCACGTGGGGTCGCCCTGCACATGTGAAATATGCAACGCCCGTACACTGGCCGACCTGCGCATTTACATGGTGGGCGACCACGTGGGGTCGCCCGTACAGTTTTCCGGAAATCTATTTTTTTCTGTTTACATGCATCGTTTTTGTTATCTCTTCCTCTTCCTGTTTGTCACGACGGCTTCGCTGGCGCAGGAAAACACCTACAACCTTGTCCCGTTTCCGGCACGCTTTAATGGCACCGATGGCCGCTTCACGGTGTCGGCAGCAACACGCGTCGTCACCACCCCGAAAGATGCCGGTCAGCTGGCAGCTGCTCAGCTGTTGCTTGGTCAGCTTAAAACCGCCAGTGGTCTGCCGGTTGCTGTAGTTCCTGCGTCGCCGGCAGTAGCTAAAGGGAAAAACATCTTTTTTCAGGCGCACAAAGCCGGCAAATGTGGTCCGGAAGGCTACGTGCTGAAGGTAACGCCTGACCGCGTAACGGTTGAGGCCGAGACGCCGAAAGGCTATTTCTACGCCGCCCAAACATTGTTACAGCTACTGCCGACACAGGTATTCAGCCCGAACAAGGTGGATAACGTGTCGTGGTCAATGCCGGCCTGCGACATTCTGGACCGGCCGCGCTACGGTTACCGCGGGCTGATGCTCGACGTAGGCCGCTACTTTATGCCGGCGCCGTTTATCAAACGGTTTATCGACCTGATGGCCCTGCATAAAATGAACACCTTCCACTGGCACCTGACCGAAGATCAGGGCTGGCGGATCGAAATTAAGAAATACCCGAAACTGACTCAGATTGGCTCAAAACGCAAAGAAACCGTTGCCGGCCACAACAACCAGAATTATCCGCAACAATTCGACGGTAAAGAAAACGGTGGGTTCTATACGCAGGCCGACATTAAGGATATTGTGAAATACGCAGCCGCCCGCCATGTCACGATTATTCCGGAGATTGAAATGCCGGGTCACGCAATGGCGGCTATCGCGGCCTATCCGGAACTCTCCTGCACGCCGGAAGCCCCACACGCTGTAGCCACGACCTGGGGTGTGAAGGAAGATGTGTTCTGCCCGTCGGAGAAAACATTTACGTTTTTGCAGGATGTACTGACTGAAGTGATTGCCCTTTTCCCGGGTAAATACATTCATATCGGCGGTGATGAGTGCCCGAAAACGGCCTGGAAAAACAGCGCGTTCTGCCAGGACCTGATCAAGAAACTGAAGCTGAAAGATGAGCATGAGCTACAGAGCTACTTTATCCGCCGGATCGAAAAATTCCTGAACAGCAAAGGCCGCGCTATTATCGGCTGGGACGAGATTCTGGAAGGCGGACTGGCCCCGAACGCTACCGTAATGAGCTGGCGCGGTACGCAGGGCGGCATCGAAGCAGCGAAGCAGAAGCATAACGTGATCATGACGCCGAACACCTATGTGTACCTCGACTACTACCAGGGCAATCCGGCGAAAGAACCGCTGGCCATTGGCGGGTATCTGCCGCTGGAAAAGGTCTACAGCTACGAACCAACGCCATCGGAATTGTCGCCGGATGAGCAGAAGTATATTCAGGGTGTGCAGGCTAACGTCTGGACAGAATACATCCCGACACCGGCCCAGGCTGAATACATGACCTACCCGCGCGCTATTGCCGTGGCTGAGCTGGGCTGGATTCCGCAGGGGCCACGCAATTTCGAAGACTTTGCCGTTCGCCTGAAAGAGCACCTGAAACGTCTGGATTACAAAGACGTTAACTACTCAAAACGGTTCCTGGACGTACGGGCAACCACCCAGTTTAACAACGAAGGTCAGTTGCAGGTAAAGCTGGACAAAATCGACTCCGACAGTAAGATTTACTATACCCTTAACGGCAAGGAACCCAATACCGCGTCGACCGAATACATTACGCCGATAACGCTGAAAAATACAACTACGGTAAAAGCCATCACCACGGCAGGGGCAAAATTTGAAGAAACCTTCTTCATTCACCGCGCCAAAGGGAAACCGTATACCTTCAGCGATGCCTCGCTCGACAAGGCCGATCCCGATCATAAACGCCTGACGGACGGACAGGTCGCGCAAAGCCCGCGTAACGATGCGGAATGGGTACGTATAAACGGTAAAGACCTTGAACTGACCATTGATCTGGGCGAAGTACGGCCGGTGACGAAGGTTTCGGCTAATTTCCTCAAAAAAGCAATGAACTCCATCCTGCCGCCATCCTCGGTGGATATCTCACTTTCGCGCGACGGCAACGACTTCAAAGACGCGATTGCGCAGCCGGTCAAGTACAGCGTTGAGGGTTCGTGGGAGATTCTGCCGGTAGTGGCTGATTTTAAGACGGCACGGGCACGTTACATCCGCGTTAAGGCCAAAAACCCTGGTCCGACCCCGCAAGGTCACCCGTATGCAGGACGTCCGACGACCATCGCCATTGACGAGGTAGTTGTCGATTAACCCGGTATTAAGCGCGGGTTGTGTATTTTTTATCCTTACATTTGAAAAATAATGATGCCTTAATATCAGAATGCCTGCGACGAATTACCACTCCTTTATAGATGCCCTTCAAAAAAGGCTGGAAAAGCCCCTGCCCGGCGAAGAAGCCCATCGCAAAATGGCTTCTTCGTCGCGGTTGCGGCTTACGGCAAAGCCTAACGAGCGCACCCGTCGCAGCGCGGTACTGATCCTGTTCTACCCCTATCAGGGCGCTATCTACCTGCCGCTGATTCTCCGCCCGCAGTACGATGGCGTGCATGCCGGTCAGATGGCGTTTCCGGGCGGCCGTATGGAACGTACCGACGAAAACCTGATCCGGACAGCCCTGCGGGAAGCCCAGGAAGAGATTGGTATCCGCGTCAATGATGTTAAAGTATTGGGGCACCTCACCGAGATTTTTATCCCGCCCAGCAACTTCTACGTCCTGCCCGTAGTCGGCACTATTGGCCATGCGCCCGACTTTTATCCGGATCCCCGCGAGGTTGAAGCAGTAGTAGAAGTACCGCTTAACGTGCTTCTGGATGAAACAATCGTCGGAGATACGCAGATCGACGTGCGCGGTATTACCATTGATGCTCCCTTCTACCAGATCGAAAATCAGCGGGTATGGGGCGCAACGGCTATGATGATTGCCGAACTGCTGACGATTATTGCCGAAACGGAATAACAGTCATTGCCTGAGCCTGAGACGCAAGATGTTGCGTCTCTACCATTATTACCATGAATCACTTTCACGACCAGACAGCTATTGTTACCGGTGCCGGTCAGGGAATCGGTTTTGCGATTGCCCGTGCCCTGGCAAAAGCCGGAGCCACCGTCGTTCTGAACGACCTCGACGCCGAACTTACCCGACAGGCCGCCGAACAGATCCAGGCAGAAGTGGCCGACATGGGGCCCAACCGCTGCCTGGCGGTTTCAGGCGACGCATCGGATGTTGCCTTTATCGGGCAGCTGGTTGATAAGGCCGTCCAGACATTCGGGAAACTGACCATTACCATTGCCAACGCCGGCATTACGATTTTCGGCGATTTTCTCGACTACACTCCCGATAACTTCCGGAAAGTTCTTGACCTGAACCTGCAGGGGAGTTTCTTCCTGACCCAGGCGTCGGCAAGGCAAATGCGGGCGCAGGGACAGGGCGGCAGCATTCTGCTCATGTCGTCGGTGGTCGGGCATCAGGCCCACCCCGGACTGGCGGCCTACAGCATGACCAAGGCTGCCCTCGAAATGCTGGCCAAAAACCTGGTACTGGACCTGTCGCCGCTGGGCATCACCATCAACGCCGTGGCCCCCGGTGCTACCCAGACCGAACGGACCCTCAACGACCCGACCTACATTCCGATCTGGTCGCGGATTACGCCCATGGGCCGGCCGGCTACCGTCGATGACATTACCAATGCCGCCCTGTTTCTGGTATCACCGGCCTCGCGGCACATCACCGGTCAGAGTCTGGTCGTAGACGGCGGCTGGACCAGTGTCAGCCCGCCCCCTGTTGAGTAAATAGTAACCAATATCAGGTTAGAACTCACCCTACTGAGGTAATGTAAAGGTAATCTTCGTTCTTTACCGCTATGAAAACGATTTATTTGCTTTTGTCCCTGCTCACGGTATCGGGGTATGCCCTGGCGCAGCAGAAGGATACCTATTATCTTTTTACCTACTTCAAAGGCAATGGTGAAGACGGGCTGCACCTGGCTTACAGCACCGACGGCTACCGGTTCGAAACACTGAAAAACGACGCCTCGTTTTTGACCCCGACCGTCGGAAAGGACAAACTGATGCGCGATCCGTGCCTGATCAAAGGCCCCGACGGACTGTTTCATATGGTCTGGACCGTCAGCTGGAATGAAAAAGGGATTGGCTATGCCTCATCGAAAGACCTGATTCACTGGTCGGAGCAGCAGTATATTCCGGTGATGGAACACGAAGCCGGGGCACGGAATACGTGGGCACCCGAAATTTTCTACGATAAAGCCACAAAACAGTACATGATTTACTGGGCCACGACGATTAAAGGCCGCTTTCCGGAAACACAAAGCACCGAAGAAAATGCCTATAATCACCGGATGTATTACGTTACGACGAAGGATTTCAACACCTTCAGTGAGACGAAGCTGCTGTATGAACCGGGCTTTAACGTGATTGACGCTACCATTCAGCAGAACGGGAAGCAATACGTGATGTTCCTGAAAGACGAAACCCGCACACCGCCGCAAAAGAACCTCAAACTGGCATTTGCCGATCAGATTACCGGCCCGTATACCAAAGCGGGTGCCCCGATCACGGGCAACTACTGGGCCGAGGGACCAACGGTTGCGAAAGTCGGGAAGCAATGGGTGGTTTATTTTGACAAATACCGCGACCACAAGTACGGCGCCGTTGCCTCTGAGGACCTCAAAACCTGGACTGATATTTCGGATAAGGTCGAATTCCCGAAAGGCACCCGTCACGGTACCATTATACCGGTTACGAAGCAGGAGCTGGATGCCCTGCTGAAATAGGCATGAACGGAGACACCGGAAACCGTGTCTCCGTTTTTTAGTACAGTACCGGTGCCTGGTGCCGAAATGACGTAGTTTCCAGCTGATCGAGCATGAGCCGTGCCACATCCTTCCGGCTGACCGACGGCATGGCGAATCCGGTAAAGGCCGCATCCAGGCTGGCGCGGGCCGACGTAGTAGCGGGGCCGTTGGTCAGTCCTACCGGCCGTACGATGGTCCAGTCGGCCGCACTTTCCTGCACATACTGTTCCTGAAGAGCCTTATCGGCAAAATAGGACCGCAGCAACGTCCGGAACAGGAACTTTTGCAGGGTGCCACACTGCTTAATACTCTCGCCTACGCCGATTGCCGTTTCAACCACGATGCGGCGCACCCCTTGCCGAGCCATTTCCTGCAGTACATGGTTGGTACCTGCCGAGCAGACCGGCTCATTGACAAACGGTTTACGGCCAAGGGCACACAGGACAGCATCCTGTCCCTGCAAGGCAGCAGCCAGGGTGTCCGGTTTCAGCACATCACCCTGTACGATCCGCAGCCGGTCATGTTGAACAAGCAGGCGGGCCGGATCTCTGACGAATGCCGTCACCTGATAATTTCGTTGCAGCGCCTGTTCGGTCAGTGCCAGGCCGGTACCACCGGTAGCGCCGAATACGACGATATGTCTGATTGCCATCGTTTTTTCTTTTTCCCAAAAATAACGCACGTTTGCATCAATGGAAATCATGGAAAACCATGAAAATAAGCGTGTCAGGTAATCGGATTAACGGTCTATAGTGTTCAATGCCACACAGGTACGATTAAGGGCTATGCCTTTCCCGATGTGGTCAGCTACAGCAACTGATTTCAATTCCACACAGGTACGATTAACGGATCCGCTGCCTGATTCCGACAACACTGTACACGTTCATTTCAATTCCACACAGGTACGATTAACGGGGCTCCTTGTACTTTGGCTTCACAGGGTCTGACACATTTCAATTCCACACAGGTACGATTAACGGTGGTATCAGGGCCGGTTCTGTCTGCATTCCATTTATTATTTCAATTCCACACAGGTACGATTAACGGTACAGCTACTGCGAGACGTATGCCGTATTCCGCTAATTTCAATTCCACACAGGTACGATTAACGGACTGGCAAGCGCATACGTTCTTGACACCTCAATGAAATTTCAATTCCACACAGGTACGATTAACGGCCAGCCGCCGGTTGAGTTGTTGAATGAATAGTCGAAATTTCAATTCCACACAGGTACGATTAACGGGGTCGGGGGCGATGGGGTTTATCGGGGTCGTTTAATTTCAATTCCACACAGGTACGATTAACGGTGTGTGTCGCGCTGGTGATTTCCTCCGGTATGAGTTATTTCAATTCCACACAGGTACGATTAACGGACCGATGCAGGTAGAGGATTACTCAAAACTTACCAATTTCAATTCCACACAGGTACGATTAACGGTGATCCTGGTACGCGGGTACAGGTATACGCATTTATATTTCAATTCCACACAGGTACGATTAACGGAATCTGATCGGTAACAAAGAATTGCCATTGGTCTTTATTTCAATTCCACACAGGTACGATTAACGGACATAACTGATACACTTAACAGTTCGGACTTACTTAATTTCAATTCCACACAGGTACGATTAACGGTTTACACTATTCGGCAACAACTCAAACGGGTTTGGTATATTTCAATTCCACACAGGTACGATTAACGGTTTGCCTTTCCCCAGACCGCCGGGTCTTTCCAGTCGTATTTCAATTCCACACAGGTACGATTAACGGCTAGCGCCCTTGGGCGTTACCGGATCGGGATCGTCAAATTTCAATTCCACACAGGTACGATTAACGGCAGGGGCGTATAAAAGTCATATACGAGCGCAACCCAATTTCAATTCCACACAGGTACGATTAACGGCGCAGGACGGCCGCACATTCAGCATTGAGGTTGTCATTTCAATTCCACACAGGTACGATTAACGGCTTTAGGAATCTGAATGATTTGTTCATTGTACTTTGATTTCAATTCCACACAGGTACGATTAACGGCCAATCGGCCTGGGTAACGTGCGCAATTACCAGCGCATTTCAATTCCACACAGGTACGATTAACGGTGTCATAACGACGCAGACCTTCAACGCGGGTGTCCATATTTCAATTCCACACAGGTACGATTAACGGTCCTGAATTGGCCCATTTTTCGACGTATGCGGCAAATTTCAATTCCACACAGGTACGATTAACGGTATATGGCCCAAATCGAACGAAAGCCACACAAAAGCATTTCAATTCCACACAGGTACGATTAACGGCACTTGCCGAACTGTTGGCCGCTGCCGAACTGTTTCATTTCAATTCCACACAGGTACGATTAACGGTGCAATTTCTTGTTGCTTTGCCCGTCGATATGTACCCATTTCAATTCCACACAGGTACGATTAACGGAATTCTCGGCCGCCCAACCGGGCTGCATTCCAGTTTTATTTCAATTCCACACAGGTACGATTAACGGCGTTTTGGCTTTAAAATGAATATCCCATACAGAGAGATTTCAATTCCACACAGGTACGATTAACGGTCAATTGAGCGGGTGCCCGTGCCAACGGTCGTCTGATTTCAATTCCACACAGGTACGATTAACGGATGGGGCTGCCGGCAGACTGGACAAACGTAGAATCCAATTTCAATTCCACACAGGTACGATTAACGGTGTTAAAAGCGTTTTGAGTCTCCTGTAAGCAGTACATTTCAATTCCACACAGGTACGATTAACGGACGGAGCCAAGTGCTGCCCCTAGTGAATAGATAGCCATTTCAATTCCACACAGGTACGATTAACGGTCTTCGCGGGGATCAGGCCGGCGGATTCGAAGAAAGATTTCAATTCCACACAGGTACGATTAACGGCGATTCACTTGAAAACGATGCTGTTGCACATCTCACATTTCAATTCCACACAGGTACGATTAACGGTATGCCAACCCCGCCAAAAACCCATCCGGTATCGTCATTTCAATTCCACACAGGTACGATTAACGGCAAACGGGGCCCGGCTTTTATGCAGCTCGTAGTCGTAATTTCAATTCCACACAGGTACGATTAACGGCCGGGGTGACCAACCTGACCAGCTCCGCGCAGTTTGATTTCAATTCCACACAGGTACGATTAACGGTACCGTCAGGCTTTTTGAGTCCGTACAACACTTCAAATTTCAATTCCACACAGGTACGATTAACGGCGGCAATCCGACGTAGACTGGACCGGCAAAACCCGCATTTCAATTCCACACAGGTACGATTAACGGAAGTGGACGAAAAGGGACGGGCACGGTTCAATTACCGCATTTCAATTCCACACAGGTACGATTAACGGCTCTTTGCGCTTCCAGGTGAAATTCTCATCAAGCCCATTTCAATTCCACACAGGTACGATTAACGGAAAATTATCAATCTTGTTTGCCCACATCGAGCCGCATTTCAATTCCACACAGGTACGATTAACGGTTACCCTGCTTAAACTGTTCCTGCATGACCTGCCAGATTTCAATTCCACACAGGTACGATTAACGGGGGTATTTACGACGGGGGCGGCCATTGTTGCCAAATTTCAATTCCACACAGGTACGATTAACGGCTTTATGTTCTGGAGCCGGAATATTCCTTTGGCTCATTTCAATTCCACACAGGTACGATTAACGGTCCCCTATCCTGAGTACAGGTATCGCGCCGTACTCATTTCAATTCCACACAGGTACGATTAACGGTCAGGAAAGACGATTGTGGCCAGCGCCATGAAGCGCATTTCAATTCCACACAGGTACGATTAACGGGGGTATTTACGACGGGGGCGGCCATTGTTGCCAAATTTCAATTCCACACAGGTACGATTAACGGGCGGGCAATCTCGGCGCGGATAACCTCCCTGTCGTATTTCAATTCCACACAGGTACGATTAACGGCCAGCGGCGGGTTGTGTCGCCGTTTACGCTCAGTAATTTCAATTCCACACAGGTACGATTAACGGAAGCACGTTTTCAGGTACACAGTTATTTGTTGGCAAATTTCAATTCCACACAGGTACGATTAACGGTAAAGAGGGAAAGGATAAGGCTGATGCAAAGGTTGATTTCAATTCCACACAGGTACGATTAACGGGAGAACCACGTATACAGATGGCACTGGTTGTGCAAAAATTTCAATTCCACACAGGTACGATTAACGGAAAAGCAAAAGCTCAAAAGACCGAAGACTTTTTAAGATTTCAATTCCACACAGGTACGATTAACGGCAGCTATGACAGTACACAGGAAAAGGAACTGATCTAATTTCAATTCCACACAGGTACGATTAACGGCGTGCACCGGTGTGATACAGATTGGATGTTCCTTATTTCAATTCCACACAGGTACGATTAACGGAGTACACCAGTGGTTCGTTATCCTTGTTGTTACCATATTTCAATTCCACACAGGTACGATTAACGGAGGGCAAAGCTGAACTTAGGCGGCCCCTGGACAACATTTCAATTCCACACAGGTACGATTAACGGTCTTGATGCCCTGTAGAAACATCAGCTGGTTTGACTGATTTCAATTCCACACAGGTACGATTAACGGCCGGTAAGGTTCCCCCATGTTGCTGAGCCTCCCCATTTCAATTCCACACAGGTACGATTAACGGTCGCGGGCCTTTCGCCAAACTTTGCCGGCCAATGTAATTTCAATTCCACACAGGTACGATTAACGGTCCTTTAGGTTTGCAATCTGCTCCAGTAACTCGCCAAATTTCAATTCCACACAGGTACGATTAACGGCCGTGAAATTTGGCAGAAAAAAAGGCTTTTCCAAGCCAGTTTCGCGGTTTTGTTTTAGAAAAATGACACTAAAAGTCGTCGGTCGGCAATCGTACGAAAACACCCGCCCACCGACGACTTCTGATAATCAGACAACTATACCCAAATAGCTCATTTTAGCGCATCATTTTCAGGATGTCAAAGAACACCAATACCGCCACCGACGACAAATACCCTACAAAAACTGATCGGTCGGCGACCGCTCCTGCCCGATAATCTGCTTGTCGAGCCACTTCGCATCGCGGTTTTTAAACAAAATCAGACTGTCCTGGTCTTCGTCCATGATCCGTTTCGCCTCGTAGACCAGCTCCTTCAGCTTTACCTCCGTAATTTCCCCCTCAAACACCGAATTCTGCACCCAATGCAGGTACCGCCGACACAATTTCAGCATCTTCCCCACCCGCTTCTGCCCGATATCGTAAACCAGAATG
The DNA here is from genome assembly GCF_945952095.1 of uncultured Arsenicibacter sp. Classification (GTDB taxonomy): domain Bacteria; phylum Bacteroidota; class Bacteroidia; order Cytophagales; family Spirosomataceae; genus Arsenicibacter. The sequence goes on from NZ_CAMFHL010000122.1 coordinate 17,948, forward strand.
ACGTACATACTGTAAAGAGTGAATGGTGAAAGAGCGAAAGAGCGGCGATTCCGGCAAAGCCGTCACTCTTTCGCTCTTTGCCGCACAGCGGCCGCTCTTTCACTCTTTAAAAATTTACCACCACATTTTAAACGGTTTATACTCATCGGCGCCGATCAGGTGTTTGGCGAGTTTGTAGCACTCGAGCCGGACAAGGTATTTATAACTCACGCTCCGCCCGAGACTGCGGTGCTGAATCGTCTCCCGCAGCCGGTCCTCAAATACCTGCACAAACGCCTTGCGTCCCCGCTCCTTTAAGGTACAGCGGTTCAGCTCCGTCACAAAGTCCGATGGCTGTAACTCCTTCTTGTTCAGCATCCTGAAAATTGTCCGGTCGACCAGCAACGGCTTAAACACCTCCGCCAGATCAAGCGCCAGCGAATACCGGCGCGCCCCCGGCTCATGCAGAAAACTGATCGTCGGGTTTAGCTGCGTGTGGTAAATAGCATCCAAACACACCGTATAACACATCATGTTGCCGAACGACACTAGGGCATTCAGCTCATTGTTAGGCGGTTGCTTCGTCCGGTTGCCCATTGCATAACCCGGCACAATCCGGTCGAAACAGCCATAATATACCTGCCGGATATTGCCTTCTACGCCCATCAGTTCGTCCACCTGCGTCGTTTCCGGAATCCGGCCGGCCAGTGTTTCGATCTGACCAATGTCCTCGTCCAGTTCCTTACCCCGATTCTGGTAATAGCGCAGGTTCTTCACCATGTTGACGGCTGCTCCCTCCAGCAGGCGCTGCGCTACCAGTATCCGCTTTTTCGGACTCAGGTAATGGCGTGTCTGCTCCACCTGCATTTTCCCCGCCAGCAAATACTCTTTAGGGTAAAACGAACCCGTGTAGTGCTCGTAATAATCGAAAAAATGGGCCGTCACCCCCGACTTACCCAGAAAATTGAGCAGGGCCGAATTCACATCCAGATTCCCGAACACGTACAGATTGTCGACATCCTCAACGGGCAGGAAGCGCGGCAGCCCCTCCTGCCCCGTTTCTTCGTCGACGGGCGTAAATTTCAGTGTGTTGTCCTTACGGGCCAGCCGCCCCGGATTAAAGAGGTAAAATGTCTTTTTCATGGCAACTATGTAAAACGGAATGATATTCCGTTCAGCGATTCATAAAGGGTATCTGCACAGTTTGACGCCCAGAAGCCCGTTCCGTGATCTATCACTCGCCCACGTAGCAAAAATCAAAGTAGCTGCACGACCGGCATTTCGACTTTTTGAGCCGTTCCGGAATGTGTTCATCGGCCACAATACGCTGAATATCCTGCACCCACTGCTCAATTTGGGGCACTTCTTCGTCGGTCAGCTCCACCCGCTCAGTTTGGCGGAGTTTCGGGTATTCGATAACGCCGGTTGCTCCCTCAATGCCGTTACGCCGGAGCAGGTAGAGGTAAAATTTTACCTGCGCAATGTGCGAGTGCTCAAATTTGTCGGACTTCTTAATCTCATGGACGACTTTGTTGTGCGGATCATAAAAGTCGATTTTTGACCCTTCCAGCTCAATTTCGCGGAAGCGTTCGGCGCGCTGCGGGTAGGTGCGTTCGCCTATCAGTACGCCCTCTGCTACCAGTTCTGACGTGTGCTCCATTTCAATACGATGGTGAAACAACCACGTTTTACGGTGACAGATCATATAGTATTTAATATATGTGCCGGTGACGT
>NZ_CAMFHL010000123.1 GCF_945952095.1 uncultured Arsenicibacter sp.
GGTCCATCCAGTTCTGGATACCTGCGTTATTAACCAACACCGTCAGATCACTGTGTGCTTCGGCCACCCAATTATACAAACGGGTGCGTTCTGCTTCCTGTTCCAGATCGCACTGAACGGTAATGAGCTCCGGAAAGGCCGCTTTCGCCTCGTCCAGTGCCTCCTGCCGGCGGCCGCAGATCAGTACCGTGTTGCCTTCCTGAATAAACCGGCCGGCCAGTCCCAGACCGATCCCCGTAGCGCCTCCTGTAATGAGAATTTTGTTGTTTGCTAAGTGCATTGCTGTCAGATTTTTCAGTGCAAAGATCGGTAGCCGACGCCAGAACTGCGCTGCCGTACCGTTGTTTATCACCGCATAATCTGAGGCAGCGGAGTGGCATATAGGCTCAGCATACCCCTGCGTACGCGCAGCAATTACCTTCAGCGGATATTCCGTCGGATCCGGCTCAGTGAGGACTGGGTAATGCCTAAATACGACGCCATATACGCCAGGGGAATGCGGTTGGCAAGAGACGGGAAGTTCGTCAGAAAATTCAGATACCGCTCCGTAGCATCTTCCGTCATCATCGGGCTGATCCGGTTTACCTTATCAGCCAATCCTCTGGCGGTTATCCGGGCAATGATCGCATCCCATCCGATGATGGTCATTGACAATTCGTCCAGGGCTTTTTTCGATAACGCGATATAGTGGCAATCCGTAACGGCCTGCACATATTCGGTCGACGGAATACCCTGATTATAGCTGTTGATATCGGCCAGAAAATTATTTTCGTCAATGAAATACTTCGTGATTTCATCGCCTTTATTGTTGTAAAAACAAATCCGCATAATGCCTTCGGTAATAAAAATCACCTCGCGTGGTATTTTACCGGCCTCGTGGTAATAAGCATCCTTAGGCGTCTGTTTGCTGACGGCCTTCGATTTTACCAGATCAATCTGCTGCTGGTTCAGCTGACCAAACTGCAGGATGTAATTAATAAGCTGCTCCATAGTTTCTTAGCCCATCTGACTCATTATCAGCCGGTCAAAAAGTTTATCAGACAGGATTTTCCGGAAAAACAGCATCATACCGGCCATGCTTCCCCCTACATATCGTGCGCGGGGACGGCGGGCTTCGATGCTTTTTTTGATCAACTTAGCCATCTCAACCGGTTCTACCGCATTTTTTTCGATGTCGTCATACATCTTCACGAGCCTGTCGGCTTGTGGTTTATAGACCGTCTTACCGGAAACCCGTTGCAAATCATTGCCCCCGATGCTTATCATTTCCGATTTTGTACCACCCGGCTCAATCACAATTACGTCAATACCGAACGGCCGCACTTCATTCCGGAGCGAATCGCTGAGTCCTTCGACCGCAAATTTACTGGCATGATACCAGCTTCCCATCGGCAGTCCTACTTTTCCGCCTACCGACGAAATATTGACAATCTTACCCCAATTGTTTTGGAGCATTGCCGGTAATACCAGCTGGATTAGCCGGGCAGTGCCGAACAGATTAATGTCAATCTGGTTTTTCGCTTCGTCCATCGGCACATCCTCCAGCGCACCGTATGAGCCTAAGCCTGCGCTGTTTACCAGCACATCGACCGGTCCGGCCTCACGGGCTATCGTAGCGATGCAGCCGGTCATACTGCCATCATCGGTCACATCAAGTGTTACCGGCCGGATACCGTAGACCGCTAATGCCTGTAATTTGTCGGTACGGCGGGCTGCGCCATAAACCGTATACCCCGCCTGCGCCAGATAAATTGCCGTTGCCTCGCCAATGCCGGACGATGCGCCGGTTACTAAAACTGTCTTTGCCATGTTTATCTCCGTTTTGTTAATGAACAGGGCAAAATTGCGTCCGGAAACAGCAAACTATTTTGCCAAATGGCAAAAAGAGAGGCAGGCATTACAGCATGAATACCTTTTTCTGACGAGGTGTGTTTTTTATCAGGTTATGTCCGTAAAATGCACCCGTTATGCGTGTACCGGCGGGCAACAGATCGCGCCAGACCGGTGAACCCAATGCCCCGGAATACGTTATATAAACGGAGGGTTAACCACCAATTCCGTGCGCAGGTAGCGCACAGGCAGCCCGACAACACATTACAATCATGAAACAACAAGTCCGGGAGGTACGGTATTTTTTATTCGGCCAGCATTTTTCGGATGGACTACGGATTACCCTTGCCATTCTGATTCCGTCTGTCGTGCTGGCACAGTTCGGTCATTTTCAGCTCGGCATGATGGTGTCGATGGGCGCGCTGTGCGTCAGCATTTCGGATTCGCCGGGACCGGTCATCCATAAGCGGAACGGGATGCTCGTCTGCTGGGGGCTGATCGTGCTGGTGGCCCTGCTCACAGGTTTCCTGCGGGCCAGCAACTGGACGCTGGGGGCGGAAATTCTGGTATTCAGTTTTCTCTTTTCCATGTTCGGCGTCTACGGCAACCGCGCCACGGCCATCGGCACCGCCGGGCTGCTGATCATGATCCTGATGATGGACCGGCCCCTGACCCACACCGAAGTCTGGCAGTATGCCGGCCTGATTGCCCTCGGCGGCTTCTGGTATCTGGCCATCAGCCTGTCGTCTGTTCAGCTGCTGCCCTACCGCGCGGCCCAGCAGGCACTGGGTGAGTGTGTGCACGCGATTTCTAAATTTCTGCTCATTAAAGCCGAGTTCTATAATACCAGTACAGACCTTGAAGAAGACTACCGGAAATTACTAGCGCAGCAGGTAACAGTTTCCGAAAAACAGGATGCGGTCCGTGAACTGCTGTTTAAGAGCCGCCAGATTGTGAAGGAATCGACCTCGACCGGCCGGATGCTCGTCCTGACGTTTGTCGATGTAATTGACCTGTACGAACAGATCGTGGCGATGTATTACGACTACGCCTCGATCCGGGAACGGTTCGGCCATACCGGCGTCCTGCGCGATATCAGCCGCCTGATCCGGCGCATGGCCATTGAACTGGATTACATCGGGCTGTCCATCCAGTCGAACAGGCCCCACAAAGGCCACACGGACCTTACCAACCACCTTGAAGCGCTGCGGCTCCGGATTGAGGACATCGGCAAAAAGGACCCCGAAACCAGTAATCTGGTGCTCCGGAAACTGCTCGTGAGCCTGCGGAACCTGCATCAGCGGCTCTATACGATTCAACAGTATTCGGACCCCAATGCAAAGGCCTCAACAGAAGCCCGTTACCCGACTGATGTCAACCGGTTTGTGTCGCATCAGGACATTGACCCCAAGATGTTTGTGAACAACCTGACGCTGAATTCGTCGATTTTCCGGCATTCGCTGCGGATGGCACTGGCCTGTATGGTCGGGTTTATCGTTGCCAAATCGTTTCCGCTGGGTCACCATAGTTACTGGATTCTGTTAACGATCACGGTCCTGATCAAACCCGGCTATAGCCTCACCAAGCAACGTAATTACGAACGGCTTACCGGCACACTGGTCGGGGGTGGCATCGGTACGCTGATTTTACTGGCGACCGGCAACACCACCGTGCTGTTTCTGGCCATGCTGGTGTTCATGATCGGGGCGTTCAGTTTTCAGCGCACCAACTATGTGGTGATGGTTACGCTGATGACGCCCTACCTGCTGATCTTGTTTCATTTTCTGGGTATGGGCGGTTTCGGCATTCTGGAAGAGCGGGTGCTCGACACCGTGGTCGGTTCGGTGATTGCCTTTACCGCCAGTTTCGTGCTGTTCCCGCGCTGGGAATCGGATCAGCTCAAGCCGCTGCTGGTCGATGTGGTGAAGGCCAACATTGCGTTTCTGAAGATTATGTCGGACGGGTTGTCGGGCAAACCCATCTCCATTACGGAGTACAAACTGGCCCGTAAAGACGTGTACGTCAGTTCGTCCAACCTCGCGGCGGCGTTCCAGCGCATGACCTCCGAGCCGTCGTGGAAGCAATGGCACCGCAGCGAAGTCCATCAGTTTGTGGTGCTGAACCACATTCTGTCGTCGAACGTCGCCACGATTACCTCTACCCTGGCCACCGGCTCGCTGCCGAAGCCAGCCACTGCCGACGGTATCCGGCTGGTAAAACGGTCACTGGCCAGCCTCACCGAAAGCCTGCGCAAACTGAACGCACCGGTCGCGTCGGCACCGGTTGCGCCGGAGCCCGTGGCCGAAGCTGCCAGTATCGCCAGAATAGCTCCTACCGCCGATGACCGGCTCCTGCGCGGCCAGCTCGAATTTATTCAGAAAGTGAGTTTTGATGTGGGAAAAGTGACTGATACGTTGCTGGTGTAATAAAAAAGGGGAGCGCCAATGACGCTCCCCTTCGCTTAGCTATTTCCCACACAGATTACCGGGCGATCCAGATTGTTTTCTGGCCCGATGGCGTCGTTATTTTCAGATAAACCGAACCTTTCTGCGTACCGAACCGCAGCCGTTGCTGCTCCATTGATCCGGCAGCCGCTACCTGTTTCTCATCCAGAACTGTACCGGTGGCCGTCTCTGCCCGGAATGCCAGCGACTGACCGGCGGCCCCTTCCACCGTAACCACCACATACTCATCAGCCGTCGGGTTACCGCCCAGCGTTACCTTCAGTTCCGGCCCATTGATAGCCGCCTTCAACACTGGCTGGCTGACCCGGCCTGAAGTACAATCTGAGGTAATACCGGCCGTGTACACGCCAACAACTACACCCTGATTCGTGATCGTTAAGGTGTAAGTGCCCGGCTGCGTAATACCGTCTGCAAAGATATTGTATGTCCCGGGCTGCCGGTACACGTTACTGAACACATATCCGTTGGGGCCGGTAAAGGCGAATCCGGTTCCGGTCGCAACAGCGCCCAGACCAGCCGTTGCCGTCTGACCAGGCTGCGGGCAGGTCAGCATGTTGGTTGGCACAAACGTACCCGGCACCAATGGCGGTGCGGCATTTTCCTGTACCAGCACACTGCCTGTTGCCAGACAACCCACGGCGTTGATAGCCGATACGGAATAAGGCCCGGTCTGCGTCACCGGAAAGACCCCGTTGGCCGCTATGCTGCTGAAGCCGTTCGGTCCGGCGATGGTATAGCTGCCGGCTCCGCTTAGTTGGGCAATCACGGACACGGATGCAATACCGTTTCCCAGCATACCACTCGTGGTTACGGTAATGACCTGATTACCGGTATTGACGCCGACAGTTACCGTAGCCGTTGTACTGCATCCGTTGCCGCCGGTTACCGTTACAGTGTATGTACCAGCGACACTGACACTAGCCACACTGGCAGCCACCGGATTGCTCAGGTCTGGTCCGGCGATAGCGTAGGTTAATGGTGCGACACCGCCGGTAGCCGAAGCGGTCAGCGTAACGCTGGTTTGGGCGCAGGTCAGGGTATTGTTGGCGACAAAGCTGCTGATTGTCGGTACGTCGGCGCCGGAAATCACGCTTACCGATGCGGATACGGCCGTGCAACCGCCCCCGTCCGTAACCCGTACGGTATAGGTATTAGCCGTGTTTACGGTAAAGCTGCCGGTTGTATTAACTGTTCCGGCCGGACTCAGCGTAAAGCTGTAGCCGCTGCCGCTGCCACCCGATACCGAAGCCGCTACCACTACGGCCGGCTGCGCACAGGTAATGGTCTGACTAACCGGTGTCAACGACACCGATACCGGCGGTCGTACCGTAACGATGGCCGTACCCGATACCGCACCCGTTACACTGGCAGCATCTGTCAGGGCTATAATCGTATAGGTGGTGCTGGTTGCCGGAGACACCACGACAGGCTGACCACTTGTATAGCCGGTAATAGCCGACGTGGTTGATCCGTTGCTGATTGTCAGGCTATAAGGAGTCGTCCCGTTGGTTACCGAAACCGTCAGCGTGGCCGACTGCCCCGAACAAACGGTAGCCGTGCCAGCCAGGGTAGCCGATACCGGCAAAATGGCGTTCCCCAATACGGCATAGTCACTGCGGAATTTCTTCCAGTTGTTCTGCGTCAGGTCTTTAGCGGCACCGTTTCCGTAATAATCCAGATCACCGGTATCCATCAGGAACTGAATAGAGCTGGATGGCGTCAGTGGTGCCGGTAATTCGACAATGGATTCAATACTGCTGCCCGTACCGCCCAGTGCACTCAGATCGGCAGTCCGTAATACGGCTGCATCCGTCGGTACACCCGTCCATGTATACAAGCGGAAGTCGTTCGGAGCCGCACCGAAATCACCGGCCGCACCGGCGACAATGAGGTATTCGTTGCCGGCATTTTTCTTTATCTCGCGGATACCACGCCCGCCTAAATCCAGTTCGATAGGTGAGCTGAAGGTAGCCGATCCAGGGGTTCCGCCATTATTGGCGATCAGGGCCGTCAGGTTGGTAACCGGTACAATCAGGGCTTTACTCCGGTTGTTGGCAGGCACCTGCGGAGCCCGGAAACCGATATATACGGTATTGCCGTCGGGCGCAAACTCAGCGCCTTCAATATTGTATCCGGAAGCCTGTTTTGAGCCTACACCCGGTGCGGCACTGGCAGCCAACCCATAATAGTTAGCCCCTTTGCCGTGCAGGTTATTTACGTCCCACGCAATCAGGTCGTCGCGCAGGTAGTCATAACGCCCGCCATAGGTAAGCGACGTAGAAGCCCCCGTACCTGTCAGGTCGGTTGCAAATATTCGGTTACGGTTGGTGCGGCTTGTTCCATCATCGTTATTACTCTGTGAGCCAAACCAGAAAATCCGGTTTCCGGAGCGCACTGAAGCTTCAATATCGACCTCACGCGGCACACCACCCGACAACTGGGTAAGGCTGAGCGAGGCGGTAACATCAAACGTCCTGACCGGTAAGCCTGATTGCGTCCGGCTATACAACCGCAGGACATTACTCTCATCATCCCCAACCAGCATATACCCGCCACCTGCATCCTGAGCCGTTGACGCATCGCTCCGGTCGGTATGGAAACGGCTGGTTGCCGTAGACGCCGCCGAAGCTGCGTAGTTAATCACATAACTGACCGTATTTTGCCCGTCTGTAACGGCAACTGTGATGGTCGACGTGCCCGACCCTGCGGGGGTAATCGTCAGCCTGCGTGAGCCTGCCGACCCGGTCAGGGATAACCCACCGGTTGATACCACACTCTGATTACTGCTTGTAACCGAAACGGTCAGGCTACCGGCCGGTGTATCGGCATCAGTAAGCGTAAAGCTGACACCCGACGTGCTGGCCGGGTCGGTCGGATCGTTGATGACACCACTGATATAGGCCGGACCGGTTGGCGGCAGACTCAGGTAAGCGCTTGTAGCTGCAGCATCTACCGAAATCGAAGGCGGTGCACTAGCCAGTACAGCCCCTGTTACCCTGACATTCGCCGACAGCGAGCCGCTGGCATGCGTAATCGTAGCACTGACCGCCCCGACGGCGGCCCATGTCAGACGGGCATACAGTAATTGTGCCGTGGTCGACGCTGGTAAACTGACCGACGTACTGTATGGACCGGCTACCGCAGTACTGATTTCAACGCCGGTTGAGGCAGTTACACTGATGGCGGCACTCAGGCTAAACGACGTCAGGCTATAACTCTGAGCCGCCGACGGTGTGCCCTGAGGTGTGTTGCCTGCTGTGAGCGAAACCGGGAGTACGGTCAGGGCAGGTATAAATACATACCGGCCCGGATTACCTTTATTCCCCGCCGTATTCGTGAACGATGTCTGTGCATCGCCCACCACTGATTGCTGCCATGCCTGAATCCGGTTGGTACCGAGGTTATCCGGCGTGGTCCAGGCGCTGGTGTTCTGGGTACGGAATGATCCGGCAAAATTCTCATCGCCATACGTCAGGCGGTCGGCAAGAGCGCCTGTCGCATCGTAGATATTAATTTCATCGTTACGGCCTAAGCCTTCCGTATTGCCGCCAACTATTTTTACGGATGCTCCCAGATTCCAGGCAGTACGGAAGGTCGTCGCCGTTGCAGAACAAATAATGACCGATTCGCCCGGCTGCACCACACCGAACGCGCTGAGCGAAACGGTTCCGCTTAGACGGCTGTCATCATCAAAACTCCAGCCGGTCATATCTACCGGTGTACTGCCTGTATTCGTCAGTTCGACAAACTCGCCGTCAACGGAACTGAGGTTAGTGCCCGAGTACATGTACTCCGTAATGCGGACCAGACCGGTGGTCGGTACGGGCGTAGTGACGGTAACACTAACCGAACGCACAGGACTGACACAGCTTCCTTCCTGGCAAACAGCCGTATAACTCAGTACACCTGTCTGACCGGTTGGAACCGTAATTGTGCCGGTACCGGTAGCGCTGCCACCGGCCGTTTGTCCCCAGACAAGGGAACCGGCGCAGGTAGCCGTATTGCTCAGCACAAGGCTGCTGTTCTGCGAAACGGTCCGGCTGCCACCAAAATCAGGCGTGGCCGGTGCCGTCACGGTAACGGTCACCGTTTGTGAAACCGGGCATCCTCTGCCATCGGTTACCGTGACATTATACCTGTTCACGCCGCCTGACAGCAGATCTGAAATGACAACTGTAGCCGTTGCCGCCCCGCTGACCGATCCGTTCAGGCCCGTCCAGGAATAGCTGTATCCGGGCTGACCGCCGGTCACATCTGCCACCAGCGTAGCGGACTGCCCCAGACAGATGGTAGCCGCATTCGGGATAATGGTGACCGTTTGCACTGCCGTATCACTCACAATGGTTGTTATCCCCGATACCCTACAGCCATTGGCACCTGCCACAATAACGGTATAGGTGCCCGCCTGCGACACAGTCAGAGTATTACTGGTTGACAGTGTGGTTCCGTTGGTATAAGTATAGCTGTTTCCGCCACTGGCTGTCAGCGTCAGGGACGGGTTCAGGCACGTCAGCGTCGCGCTCGTTGGCGGGAGTATGACACCGATCAGGGCTGTATCACTGATAATATCTGTACTTGCCACGTTGGTGCAGCCATTACCTCCGGTAATGGTCACCGAATACGGCCCGCCGCTGGTTACCGAAATCACCGTTGTACTTTCACCGGTTGACCAGAGCAGTGCTCCATCTCCGACTGCCGTCAGACTAATCACCGGATTAGCGCAGGAAATGGTACTGCTGGCAGGAATGATACTGATCGACGCGGCATCGGTACCACTGGTCACTGTCGTGGTCGCCAGGGCCGTACAGCCGTTGGTATTGCCGACAATGGCGGAGTACACGCCGGCACCGCTTACCACAATGGTGCTGCTGCCGGTATCGCCCGTTGAGAAGCTGTACGACGTTCCGCCCCCGGCCGTGAGGGTCACGCTACGTTGGGCACAGGTAAGCAATGTACTGCTGGCCGAGAGGGTGGCAACGGGGTTATCAAAACCCGTTACCGTCACCGGTGTTGCCACCGACGATGCCCCTCCCGATACACAGGAAGCCGAATAGGCTGTATTACCGGCAGCGACAGCAGCGATTAGCAATGTTGCGGCAGTTGTATTATTGCTCCAGACCACGCTGCCCGATGAGCAGGTGGCAGATAAGGTCAGTGGTGATCCAACGCAGGCCGTTAAGGCGGCTGCGTTATTTACCAGTACAGGAGCGGGTATGATTGGCGCAAAATCAATCCCTTTAAGCGTCGTACCGGTTGCGGTTGTGAACAGGATAAGATTATTACCCGTCGTAATCGACAAAGGTAGGTTATAGCCGGTAGCATCCGTTAGTTGAATGATGCTATTGGCACTTAACGCACCCTGACCCGACGTCACGTATAATCTTGCGGTATTACCCACACGCTGAGCCACTAGACCGAACCCGCCGAAGGTCGTGGTATAGGTACCGTTTGCGGTCCAGCTACCATTGACGAATGAATACTTGGCTATGGTTCCTGCTGTATTTGAGGTCGCCGAAATAGTATATAGGATGTCGTAGGTATTGCCGTTACTTCCCGACTGAATCAGGTAATAATCCTGAAAGTCTGCATTATTGGTGAGGCCAGGTAAACCTGAAATCGTTCCTCCGCTTGGTGCACTGACGGTATTGACCTGGATAGTCGTTGTTGTAGAAGATGCCTGCGACACATACACCGTTCCCCCGAAAGCTTTAATGGTTCTTATATTTCCGGTGGGGGAAGCAGATGTGGCGTTATTGGTGTAAAGTCCGTTCTGATCAGCAATGAACCAGTTGCTATTATTCAGACTCGTTGCACTGCGTGTCTGTTGCCCGCTATTTCCTGAATACGACGTCGCGACAGCAACCGCCCCCGTAGCATCCAGCGTAACTACTGAACGTGGATTCAACGTATTCGCATTAGATGCGGTATTCGTGGTACTTACGCCGGTAAAGGTTACCAGTGAGCCATCGTTGGTATGAGATAGATACCCTGTACTTGTCGCCGACCCGCTGATCCGAATAGCGTTTACGCCCGTCCCGGCTACAGTATAAGTACGGACAGCCGTTGTCTGACCGGAGAGAGTCGGGCTAACCTCCAGAAAGGTCGCAGTCGTATTATTTGACGAAGCCGAACCTGCCTGCACAACAATAAGATTACCAGGAGTCACCTGCGCCCGGATGCCGCCTCCGGCCAATAAAAACACCATTACCCACAGCCAGCCACGGGTAAAAATCCGTATGAGTCTATCCATAAAATCAGGGAAAATATTAGTCGGATAAAGTTACCCACCCCGTTTAAGATGCCCGTTACCAAATCATTACCCTTTCTCTAGCCCTATTCTGCTTTTCTTAATATACCCTGACCAATAAAAAGCGCCGTAACCAGCCAACTGATTACGGCGCTTTATCATTTAGCCTGTCCGGATTTCGTTTACCGGGCGATCCAGATTGTTTTCTCCGCCGTTAGCGTTGATACAATCACATAAACCGACCCGCGGGCATTGCCAAAGCTTACTTGCTGGTATTCAACAGCGGCAGCGCTGGCTACCGTCTTCTGATCAATAATAGCTTTGTTCTGATCCAGTACCTTGATTTGTAATGATTGACCGGCTGCCCCCTGTACGGTCACGGCAACGGCATCATTGCTTATCAGTGATTTGCTCAAAGTAACCTGTAGCTGCGTGCTACCTGCGATTGCACGGTTATTTGCAGAGGTAGCTGTTCCGGAGGTGCAACTCGATGAGATTTCAGTTGAATATGAACCGGTTTTTACACCATTATTGTATACCGTCAACGTGTATGTGCCTGGATTTGTAATTCCATCCGCATATGCATTATAGGTATTTACTTGACGATATGCATTGCTGAACCGGTATCCGTTGCTACCTGTAAAGATAAACACATTTCCATTGGCAACCACATGCAGACCAGCCGTTGACGATCCTTGCCCCGGACACGACAACATGTTGGTTACCGTAAATGTTTCCGGTAATGCCGGCGGCGCCGTTAGTGTAATAACAGTTACTGTACCGGTTGCCGTACAGCCCTGCGGATTAACGGCTGTAACAGTATAGGTCCCTGCCTGTGTGATGGTCAACATACCTGCCGCACTCACAGCATTGACCGTTGACGGACCGTTAAAGGTGTAGCTTGTAGCACCGCTTAACTGTGCCGTTAACTGCACAACTGTTACACCCAACCCAAAGTTACCGCTTGCGCTAACCGCTATTACCTTATTCCCTTCATTAACGGAAACCGTAGCGCTGGCTGAAGTTACGCAGCCGTTTCCTCCCCGGATAGTTGCTGAGTAGATACCTACAACGGATACGCTGACAACTGACGACGTTGACGGTGACGCCAGACCAGGGCCGACAATGGTATAACTTACCCCGCCGGCGGCGACTAATGTTGCTACTGAGGCACAGGTAATGGCTCCGTTTACAATTAGGGAGGCTGCTGCAACTGCGGTATTAGATACTACCGTAACAAAAGCCTGCGCCTTGCAGCCCGTATTCAGACCACCGATTGCTGTATAAACGCCAGGCGTGCTCACGACAGCCGTGTTTCCGATAACCGGACTCACCAAACTAGGACCAAGCAGTGTGTAGCTTGTTGCCCCGCTGGCTGTTAACGTCACACTGGTCTGCGCACAGGTTAGCGTACCCGACACGACCAGACTCACCGACGGTACCGTCTGATCAGCAGAAACGGTTACCGTTGTTGTCGACGCACAGCCATTGGCATTGGCGACTGTTGCCGTGTATGATCCCGCCTGATTTACCACAACCAGGCTGGTTGTTGCCGGCGTGGCCAGGCCAGGACCGGCAATCGTATAGCTCTGTCCGCCGGAAGCCGTCAGGGTCACGCTGGTCTGCGTACAGGTCAGGGTGTTGCTGGCTACCAGACTGGCCGTCGGCGTAACGGTATTTGACGTTACAGTAGCCGTGGCGCTGGCCGTAGCGCTCGTTACCAGATCCGTTACGATAACGGTATAGGTACCTGCCTGATTGACGGTGGCAGACACTGCACTTTGCGACACAACGCCTGCGCCGACAAATGTGTACGTGAATGGCCCTGTACCGGTCACGCTCGCAGTCAGGGTTACCGTCGGACTGGCACATGTCAGCGTACTGCTGTTACCCGTTGACAAGGCTACTATTGGTGCAGGCAGCTGCGACAGATCGAAGCGGGCCGCAATCGGATTGTGGTCCGATGTCGTTGTGGCGTAGCTTGGCACGCTGAACGGTTGCAATACATACATTGAGTTGCTGACATACCCACGATTCAGGTCATTTGAGACGACCATGTGGTCAATAAAGCTGGCCGATGAATTAAAGGTAGAGCAGTTTTGCAGTTCGAGTGGCTTGGTCAGCGTTGCATAATTCGTTTCATCTGCCACGAAGCTGTTGAACGATGAAATCGGTGACGCTGTGTAAATCGATGCCGTTGCCTTGTCGTTGAAATCTCCCAGGATAACTACATTGGCATTGGCATATTGCGCATCCAAAACCGCTTTCAGGTCATTATAATCCTGACGGCGACGGGTAAAGTCGGCCGATGCGCTACCTGATTTTGCGTGTACAACCACCACATGGATTTTACGGGTAATACCGTCAATGGTTGCGTTAGCTACGAACATATACGGTAGACGCCCTGATGCCCAGCCATTACCACCCGGATAGGTATACGTCGCGCTTGAATTCAGCAAGAGCGGTTTCGTTTCCGACGGAATCGGTGTAATTGTTGCCCTGTTATAGACGACGCATACCTTCTGGCCATACGCCGTCGGGCCAAAGACTTTTCCGTTAGTAACGGTCTGCTGGCATTCGTCCTGAAAGTAATACGAGAACTTATCCGAGCAGGCAAAACTGTAGCTCCCCGGTATGCTGCTCACCATCTGGGCGAACAGGTTAATATCACTCACCTCTTCTGTAGCAATGATATCGGCATTCAGTTTACCGATTACCGTCGCCACATTTGTCTTCTGGAGCGTTTCGTTCAGTGGTCCCTGATCGTCATAGGCATAGGTGCCCTGCGCACAGGTAATTGATCCGGCATCTGCTCCGAAAAACTCAACGTTCCAGGCTGCAATGTCCAGTGTTTTATCCGCGGTCAGTGTCGATGAACCCGGAATCGTACAGGTCAGATCGACCGGAGCCGTAGCACCCGACACATCTGACAGAAGCCGTGGCATTAATTCGTTGATGTTCGTAGCTCCGCTGGTATAATGCTCGCTGATCCCGATGATGGTAGCCGAAGCCGGTTTACCGGCACCGTTCACGCCCGACTGTGCTTTGATGTACAGCGTACCGGATGCTCCGTCAGCCGTTAGCGGGTACGTTGTCGGTGAGAAGCTCGTTCCCGTACCGCCGATAGCCGCATTATCGACCTGCACCAGCCAGCCTTCGTTTGCCGTCAACTGATCTAAGGTAACTACTTTCGGAGCTGGCGGCGTAAGCCCCGTCTGTACCACCGAGAAGCTGGTGATTACCAGTTCACGGGCACCCTGATAAACCGTTACCGAACCGGTAGCCTGTACCCTGTCGCCCAGCTGCACCTGACTGCCGTAAGCCGTCGAGGCATTATAAAACGCGATACCGCCGGTTTCATCCTGCACGTAGAACAGGTTGCCGCCAAACTGATTGGTGACGGTTACCTGCCCACGGAGCGTCACAACGCTGTTGACGGCTACCGTACGGGCCTCTGCCATACTGATTAACCCACCGATGGACACTGAGTTGCTTACTGTGCCTCCTACCGTTACGGCTGCCGACAGGCTATTCGCAGCGTGCGTAATTGACCCGCTTACCGGTCCGACATTTTCACCCGTCAGATGAACGTAAATCGTTGCCAGTGTCGTTGAGGCAGGCAGTGTTAATGACGAGGCAAAGTCAATGCCTGACACCTCGCTTACTTCAACGCCGGCCGGAGCCATAATCACAATATCTTCGGTCAGGTTTGCTGCCGTAAGTGTATAGGTCTGCTCGTCAGACAGGGTGCCTTGCGTGGTGGTGAAGCTGCTCAGGGTAACGGGCTGCACCCGTAATACCTTCGTACCGGCAGCCAGCACTGTACCACTGACCGGAATCATTACCGGCGTGATGCCACCGCCCGAAAGTGTCAGCGTAGTGGCATAGGTATCACCGATGGCAATGCTGTTATTCAGCCGGACAATCAGGTTTGTGGCCGCCAGAGCAGAACCGGTATAAGGCAGGCTGGCCGTGGCACCGAATGCTGTTCCATCCGTCGATACAGCAAAGTTTGTGGCATCTGACGTCGTCACAGTGATATTACCGGCGTCCGGCGTCAGGAATTTACCGCTTACCGTGACCGTCCGGCTGGCGGGGCCGCTGCCGGCAAAATACTCCAGCCCGTTAGCCCCTGTTAATGACGCTGGCGTCGCCGTAAGGATCGGCTGAACCGGGCTGTATGTTAATGAAAAATCGTCAATTGTAGTCGTTGCCCGTGATCCAGAGCCGCTACTGCCGGTTATCGTAACAATCCGTATCCAGACCGGTGTATTTACGTTATCTAAAGCATTACCAAAGTCTACGCCAATCGTATTGTTGCTGACGGCGCTGCCACCTACCGTTAAGGGGCCGGAAACGGTCAATGCCGTAAACGATGTCGGTGTTTCACCGAATCCATAATCCACCCGCCACGTAGTTACGCGTCCTGATCCAGCATCAAGGCTTTGAAGTTTAAAGGTCAGGCTAAAACTCTGGAAGCCGGTTGTTCTGGCCAGTTTTGCCGTAAAAGCAGCACCAGGGTCACCAAGAGTACCCGACTGCCGGACGCCGAGTGCACGGTCGGCAGTATTGTTCTGGTCAGTTGATGATGCCGTTAGTCCAATATCACCTGAAGCAAAGTTTTTAAATGCGCCTGTACTATTATTCCAGGCCGTCGGCGCTACCGTCAGCAACTGAGTAGACCCGAGGCTCGTTGCCGTGGCACTTGCCCGTACTGACCAGCCGGTTGGCAGTTGTGTGCCGATGCCGTCAAAATTCTGGGTGTAGTTTCCGCCGGTCAGGACAATCTCACCGGTTGAACTAACCGAACCACTTACCGGAACAACGGCACTCACCGAGCCGCTAATGTTCGTGATATTTCCGCTGAATGAACCGGTGTTCAGTCCGTTAAGACGCGCGGTGATCGTCGCGCTGGTTGTTGATGACGCCAGCGTAAGCGACGAACTGAATGAAGTGCCATTAGAGCTGATTTCAATGCCTGTCGGTGCAGAAACAACCAGTGCGGCTGTCAGGGCTGTTGCCGAAACAATATATGACTGGGTTGCCGACGGCGTTCCCTGGGTACCAGCTAAGGTTAAGCCTGTGCTATTGACTGTCAAGGCAGCCGGTGGGTTTACCGTACCGCTCACCGGTACCGTAGCCGTTAAGCCGGTACTGACATTGGTCACTGTGCCGGTGAAATTACCGACCGCGGCACCCGTCAGCCGGACAAATACGCCCTGACTTACCGAACCACTCACCGGCGAAACCGTTGTTGTACTGGCATACGCGGAGCCGTTCAGGCTGATTTCATAGCCTGCTGGCGCCGAAACCGTTACCGGCCCTGTCAGATTTACGCCGTTAACGGTATAACTCTGGCCCGTTGAAGGGGTACCGATTACGGTTAAAAAACCACTCAGGTTCACCGGAATTGAGCTCAGAGCCGGCGCTGTATTTGATGTAACCGTGCCGGTTATTGGTACAGTTGCGGTTGCCCCGCCCCCTTCGAAGGTTAAAGTAGCGGAGTAGGTACCTACATCCAGACCCGGTGCCAGACCTACTGTAAAGGAAGATGGCGTGACTGCTGATCCGGAATAGGGTGTATATGCCGGAGACACCGTGAGCGCGGTCGATGATAGCCCCGCCGTTATTGTCCCGCTGGACGGAGACAAATACAATCCGCTCAACGAGACGGTCGAGTACGTCGGCGATCCGCCACCCTGCATATAGGTTGGTCCGCCGGAACTAGTTACGCTTGCGGGTGTAGCGCCGAGAATGGGCCCCGCTCCGGGCGCATAGGTAACACTGCTCCAGGTAGTGCCGACACGGATATAATCGACGCGTAGTGCTGGGGCATTAGAGCCATTTCCCTGCCTTAAGGCAACTGACCCTAACGTACTCACATCCGCTAACGTTGTTGACGCAACCAGCGTAGGAACGGGCTCAAGCCCGTTTAAACCTGGCTCAACAAATAAAGAAACCTGGTCATTCGCTGTTCCGTTAACAAACGCGTACTTCACAACAAGCATGTAGGTTGTCCCATAACTCAGGACGCTACCCGCATACGTGGCGGTTTCGTTAAACTTTGCCAGACCTACCGTGAAACCATTTGTGGCCGACTTAATGTATACACGGCCGTAAAATGTCGTTCCGGCCGGATTAGGCGACAGGTGGAAGAAATGATCACCTGCCGATTGTGCACTCGACACGTTAATCAGGAAAGAAGCATAGACACTGCCACTGTTAACAGTCGTTGAATAAGGCTTATAAATATCCTCTCCTGTAGTTGTCAATGAAGCAGATCCACCTTGAGTGGTAATAAGTGAGTAACTTAAGCTTGGCATCATTGCCTGAATACTATTTGTCCCTGCACTATGCGCCGACCATCCCTGAGCTGTTAGCGTGTAGGGAGGTGTCACCGCATTAAAGTCCTCTGTAAGAATCGGAGAACTGATCTGCCCCCAAGCGCTGCCTCCGCCCAAAAAAACAATAAATCCTAAAATAATCCAAAAGTGCCTGTACACACGTGTTGTCATGAAGTTCTTCGGTTTAACTTAGACAAAATTACGTATATTCCAGTGATTCAGATGTTATCATAGTACTATTAAAAGCTAACTTTCACTTAATATTTAAATAATACGCAGAACAATAATTATTCATAACAACAAAAAGTAATATTTTTAGCAAACCAATATATAAGAAAAAGTTACCGCACCTATCCTACCAAATAAAGAGTCTATCATTTTTTATTATAGTTTCTCAAACGAAAAAACGCTGAGGAGTAACCGGTGAATAACAAAAAAATATATCTTCATAATCCTGTTTTTCTCCCCAGCTGACTATGCGTTTTGACTATATTATCGTGGGAGCGGGTTCGGCCGGTTGTGTACTGGCAAACCGGCTTTCCGAAAACCCTGCTACAACCGTACTCTTGCTCGAAGCCGGCGGACCGGATACCAAAATGGAAATCCATATTCCGGCGGGTTATGCTAAACTTCACCGCTCCGCCGTCGACTGGGGGTTCTGGAGCGAGCCCCAGGCCGCACTCAACGGCACCCGTATTTACCTGCCCCGCGGCAAAACGCTGGGCGGCAGCAGCTCAACCAACGCCATGGCCTATGTCCGGGGTAACCGCGAGGACTACAACGACTGGGCACAGGCGGGTAACCCCGGCTGGCGCTACGACGACGTACTGCCTTATTTCATCCGTTCCGAACAAAACCAGCAGGCCGGCCAGCTCGACCCTGCCTACCACGGCACCGATGGGCCCCTCTCAGTAGGCTACGCGACCCGCTTCCGGACGCCGCTGGCCGACGCCTTTGTCGACGCCTGCCAGCAAACCGGCATTCCGCTCAACCATGACCCTAACGGTGCCCGGCAGAACGGCGCCGGACTGCTTCAGTTCACCATCAGGGACGGCAAACGGCAAAGCACCGCTACGGCCTTCCTGAAACCGGTACTCAACCGCCCCAACCTGAAAGTGATTACCAGAGCCATGACCAAACAGGTGTTGCTCGACAAAGGTCAGGCCATTGGTGTTGAGTTTTTCTCGGGTAAACACGCAACCGAAAAAGCCTATGCCAACCGCGAAGTAATCCTGTCGGCCGGGGCATTTCAGTCGCCGCACATTTTGTTGCTGTCCGGTGTCGGTCCTGCCCATACGTTGCGCCAGTACGGCATTCCGGTCAAGCACGAACTGCCCGGCGTCGGCAAAAATCTACAGGATCATGCCTTCACCGGTGTGAGCGCGCTGGCCTCCCAACCGGTATCTACCAACCGCTTCCTCACGCCCTGGGGCCAGCTTTCGTCGTTTGTTCGCTACGCACTAACCAAAAGCGGGCCGCTGACCTGTAGTCCGCTCGAAGCCAATGCCTTCATCAACCTCGAAGCCCCGGACGACCGCGTCGATTTCCAGTTCCATTTTGCCCCCCTCCACCTCGGCAGCGATTACAAGGCCAATCTGTACGATATCAATACCCTGCCCCGCACGGATGGCTTCAGCATTCTGCCGATTCTGCTCAAACCTAAAAGCCGTGGCTGTGTCGGGCTGCGTTCGGCAAGTCCGCTGGATGCCCCCCTGATTCAGCCGAATTTCTACAGCCACGAAGACGACCGGCGGATGATGCTTAAGGGCATCCGGAAAGCCCTCGACATCATCGGCGCTGACGCTTTCAGCCCGTACCGGAAAGCGGTTATCCTGCCGCCCAAACGCGTGTCTGACGATGACCTGTGGCTCCACGTACAGCGGCTGACCGAAGCCCTGTACCACCCTGTCGGGACGTGCAAAATGGGCACCGACGAGCTGGCCGTCGTTGACCCCGAACTACGGGTCCATGGCATCGGCGGGCTGCGTGTGGTTGACGCATCCATCATGCCGACCATCGTCTCGGGCAACACCAACGCTCCCGTCATCATGATCGCCGAAAAAGCGGCAGATTTGATTTTGGGTTACTGATGTTTTTTAGTTCTGATGGTTCTTGTTTCGTTCTGATTGTTGCTGGTAGTTCTGGTGGTTGTTTTTTTTAGTTCTGATGGTTACTGGTAGTTTGGTTCTGGTTGGTTGCTGTTTGTTTAGTTCTGGTAGTTGCTATTAGTTAGCCAACGCAGAACTATCATAACAACACAAAACAGTTAATCTAGTGGTGGCACGACTCCACTATACAACCAGAACCATCAGCAACCACCCGCAACAAAAAACCATCAGCAACAAAAAAATAGCCCCTTTCCCCCGTCTCCCCGTATTATTTGCAGGTTAGTAATCCGCTGGCCGGAAGCTGTTTATGAAGTTCCTGCGTGCTCTTTTTCTGATTCTGAAAATACTGCTGATTTTCGTTGTGTTAGTCGCCGGATATCTGCTGGCAGGACCGCTCTGGAATCATTTTGTCACCTACCCAACGCTCGATGCTGACCGTGAGGCGCTTTGGCAGCAATACCGGAAACCGGAAAATCCCATCACACACCCCGACTACCAGGGCGTATTGCATGCCCACTGCTACTGGTCGCGCGACAGCAGGGGGGTGCTCGCGGA
>NZ_CAMFHL010000124.1 GCF_945952095.1 uncultured Arsenicibacter sp.
GTTACAGTCAATGGTTTTCAAGACCACCGCGATCGACCACTCCGCCATCTCTCTGTGTCGTGGTTTGTGGGTGCAAAGATATAGCGATTTTTAAGGCTTGTCAATACCTGAGCAAAAAAAAATGCCTTTTTCTGCGCAAAAGCCGTACTTTTGCACCACGGAAAAACAATTAATTCGTGGAAGCTACCAATCATTTGCCCGTCGATTCTCCGAACACACATTCACTCTCAACTGTTGACGTTGCCCGAAAACTGTGCTTATTACCAGACGAATACGACCGTATTTGCGACATCCTGGGCCGCAAACCCAACTTTACCGAACTCAGTATCTTCTCGGTAATGTGGTCGGAACACTGCTCGTATAAAAATTCAATCGTCTGGCTGAAAACGTTGCCGCGCGACTCCGAGCGCATGCTCGCTAAAGCCGGTGAAGAGAACGCCGGACTCGTTGACATCGGTGACGGACTGGCCTGCTCGTTCAAAATTGAATCGCATAACCACCCCTCGGCCCTCGAACCGTATCAGGGCGCAGCAACGGGTGTGGGCGGTATTAACCGCGATATCTTTACGATGGGCGCCCGCCCGATCGCTCAGCTCAACTCGCTCCGCTTCGGTAATATCGACCTCCCGAAAACCAAACGCCTCCTGCGCGGGGTCGTCAAAGGAATCGGTGACTATGGCAATGCCTTTGGTATTCCGACGGTAGGCGGTGAAATCTATTTCGACGACTGCTATAATACCAACCCGCTCGTGAACGCCTTCTCGGCCGGTATCGTAGAGGTGGGCAAAGTAGCTAAAGCAACCTCGCACGGGGTCGGAAACCCTGTCTTTATCGTTGGCTCGGCCACCGGTAAAGATGGTATCCACGGCGCTACCTTTGCTTCGGAAGACATTACCGAGAAATCAACCGAGAAACTGCCGGCGGTGCAGGTGGGTGACCCGTTCATGGAGAAACTGCTCCTAGAAGCTACCCTCGAAATCATCGCGTCGGGCCACGTTATCGGTATTCAGGATATGGGTGCCGCCGGTATTATCTGCTCTACGTCTGAAATGAGTGCTAAGGAAGGCTTCGGAATGGATGTCAACCTTGACCTCGTACCGACGCGTCAGGTGAACATGCAGCCGTTTGAGATTCTGTTGTCAGAGTCGCAGGAGCGGATGCTGGTGGTGGTGCAGAAAGGTAAGGAAGACGTTATTCAGCAAATTTTCGATAAGTGGGATCTGCACTGCGCCCAGATCGGTACCGTTACCGATACCGGCCGTCTGCATTTCTACCGCTGGGGTCAGCTGGTGGCCGATGTACCAGCCCACGACCTTGTGCTAGGTGGCGGCGCGCCGCAGTATCACCGCGAATACCGCGAACCGGCCTACATCAGCGAATTTGCCAAATTTGATATCAATACCGTTGCCGACGTAACCGCCGGTGAAATCAAAACGGTGGCCGAACACCTGTTGTCGCACCCGAACATCTGCTCACGGAAGTGGGTATATGAACAATACGACTCAATGGTAGGCACGGCTAACCGCAGCACCAACGCGCCTTCGGATGCGGCTGTGGTACGCGTGAAAGGCGCCGGTCTGCCGCAAACCGATAAATCAATCGTTATTACGGTCGACTGTAACAGCCGGTACGTAAATGCAAACCCGAACACCGGTGCGCAGATCGCGGTGGCCGAAGCAGCCCGTAACATCGTTTGTACAGGTGGTGAGCCGCTGGCGGTGACCAATAACCTGAACTTCGGGAACCCATACGTGCCGGAAGTATACTGGCACTTTGTGGAGGCCGTTAAAGGCATGGGTGCGGCCTGCCTTCGCTTCGAAACGCCGGTAACGGGCGGTAACGTGAGCTTCTACAACCAGAGCTCTGATGATGGTCCGGTATTCCCGACACCAACCATCGGTATGCTGGGTCTGATGGAAAATCCGGACAACCGCATGACGCTGAACTTCGGTCAGGCGGGCGATGCGATCTACCTGATCGGGTCAACCAAAAACGATATCGCGTCGTCGGAATACCTGTACTCATTCCGTGGCGTAAAAGCGTCTCCGGCCCCTGCGTTCGACATCGAAGAGGAAGTAGCGGTGCAGGCGGCTGTGAAGCAGGTTATCAAAGACAAACTGGTCGTTTCGGCCCACGATTTGTCAGACGGTGGCTTGTTCATCACCCTGGCCGAATCGGCGATGGCGGGTAACGTTGGTTTCTCGGTTACTACCGAAGCCGGTCTGCGTACGGATGCGTTCCTGTTCGGCGAAAACCAGAGCCGTGTGGTGGTTTCGGTATCGGCCGGCCAGCAAGCGGCGTTCGAAGCGGCTCTGTCGGCCAGCGGCGTTGCCTTCAGCCAGCTGGGCGAGGTTACCACAGGCGACTTTGTAATCGACGGCATAACGCTGATGACCGTTGCAGATGCCAAAGCGGTTTACGACAATGCACTGGGTTCTAAAATGAGCTGATTCAGCTTTTAGTCATAACCAGTTACGGGACGGTTGCGCAGGTTTCTGCCGCAGCCGTCCCGTAATTTTTTATTCGTTAGCCAATCCGGCACAAAGTTCTTATTTATATAACGCTATATACCTCTTTGTGATCTATGTGCCTATGTGGTAAGTCAAAAAATCTACTCATAATCAACACATTACTTAAAATATACGATATAGTGATGACAGCACTTTGAGTGGTACCGCCACTAATTTCGCGCGTTAACCAAATATTATTTTGTCCTATACCTGAACATAAGCCCTTGTCAATTGCGTTATATATTTAGTTTTGCTGTTAAAGTACAACAAAACATAAATATAGTCATGAACGATACACTAACACCGGTACTAACCAGTACCGAATATAAGGCGTTTCAGCCCAACGACGGGCTGCGTTACGATTTCCACAACGGTGAACTGATTGCCTTGGCGTCTGAATCAGACCTGCACGAAAAGCAGGTGAAACGCGTGGCCGACGCCCTCGAAACCGAATCCGGTTTACGGCGCTGCACGGTTTTCCATACGCACACGAAAATCGAAACACAGGCCGACGTCACCTATCTGCATGCCGATGTGTCGGTAACCTGCAATTTTCTGGAGTTTAAAAGCGGTAACCCGATTATGCGGCAACCGCGCATGCTGGCCGAAGTCGTAACCGCCGACTCCCGCGACCGTGACCGGGGCTTTAAATGGCAACAGTACCAGCAGGTTATTTCGCTGTGGTACTGTCTGTTTGTTGATCCCGAAAACAAAACAATTGATGTGTACACAAAAGACACCGGCAGCGGTGCCTGGCATTGCCGCACCTACCGGCAACCCGACGAACTCATTCCGTTCGACCGGTTTGAAATGGCCATTCCGGTGAAGAACTTCTTGGTATAGGGCGGGGAGCTGAGGGCAGGGGGCGTAGAGCTGAGGGCATGGAGCAGGAAGTACATTGATACCCTCTGCCCTACACCCCTCCGCTCTAAGCGCTTTTCCCTAAGCTCTAAGCTCTCTGCCCTACACCCCTCTGCTCTAAGCCCTCTGCTCAATAAAACCATTCAGCCACCGTCTTTTTCGGCGGGGCGCTTTCCAGCTTTTTCTGCAGATCGTCCGGAATTTTGGGGAAGAAATTGATACCTGTCCGGCGCTCTACCTCATCGACCGTAACCACAAACGACTGTAACTGCTCGTCGGAACCTTCATTTTTCAGCAGAAAGGCAATCATCCGGATGTCGGGGGCATTGCAGTAGAGCAGCACTTTGTAGTAATACGCCGGCACGGCCACTTCATTCTGCTTGCCAATGGTCGGCAGACCCGGCGTCAATACCGGTCCGGTTACCACATAAACGCCCTTATCACGGAAGGCCCACGACCGCACCTGCTCTTCCAGCGACTTCCAGATGCCCCGGTTAAACTGCGGCGCCTGCGGGCTCATGTTGCTCATATAAAACGACTCCCGCATCATACGCTGCGAAAACTTGAAATCACCCGCGGGGGCAAGGTGTCCGCGGTCATAACCCGATTTTGAGTAATCAGCCGGTACGGCAGAGCCTGACGATACCGCCGGATCGGGCATAAACTGCTCGTGGGAACGGTCGGCATCGCCCGTAATTTCATAGGCCAGCAACGGATAAGCTACCCAGTCAGCTTGCTTGTACTGGTCTTTAAACCGCAGCGTATAGCCCTCATGCCGCACAATTTCATCGGATGCCTTAAACCCGGGCAAGGCAAAGTCAACCTCTTTTTCAAACGCAAACCGGTTGTTGCCCGACTCCGATTTACCGGCTTTCCTGGTCGCCTCCGGATTGTTCGGTGCATTGTCTTCGGTTTTAGCGTCGGGTGCAGCATTATCGGATGCCGATGAACGGTCGTCAGACGCGACATCTTCGTCGGGTTCAGGGGCTTTATACGGGTTATGGCCCTGCTTGCTCTTTTTCGACGGCCCCAGCCCGATGATCTGCTTCACATCGTTCCAGAAAGCTACTACCGGTTTCGTTTTTCCGCCATAATGCAGGAACAATCCGACTAGGAAAAAGAAAAATAACAGGACTAACGTATTCCCCCGCAGCCGGAAACCGCGGCGATGATACGAATTTGTGCGAAATTTGGGTTTGAAAAACATATCGGCAAAGTTAAGAGATTCAGCATTCGGAGCTATTTCCAGCCATTGAAACTCAAAAACGCCGGGATTGATTAAGACAGTATGTCACAATTACATATCGTTGTAATCGGTGGTGGCGCAGCCGGTTTTTTCGGGGCCATTACTGCCGCCGAAACGTTTCCGGATGCCCGCGTAACGATACTGGAAAAAAACCGGTCAGTGCTCGGCAAAGTCCGGGTTTCGGGCGGGGGGCGATGTAATGTCACCCATGCGTGTTTCGATAACAAAGTGTTTATCAAGCACTACCCGCGCGGCGACCGCTGGCTGCGTCCGTTACTCAATACATTCGATGCCGCTGCTACCGTGCGCTGGTTTGAATCGAAGGGCGTGCCGTTGAAAACGGAGGCCGACGGGCGTATGTTCCCGACGACCGATTCGTCAGAAACCATTATCGACTGCCTGCTCGACGCGGCCGAAGACCTGCGCATCCGGATCGAAACGAGCTGCGGGGTAAGCCGGCTGATTCCGCCGGCGGCCGGTGAAAACCGCTGGGGCATCGACCTGCTTTCGGGCGAGTCGCTGTGGGCCGACCGCATTCTGCTGGCAACGGGTGGCTATCCGCAGGCAAGCTCCTACGGCTGGATGCCCGACCAGGCCGAGCCGCTGGTGCTACCGGTACCATCGCTGTTTACGTTTAACACGCCCGGCAACCCGCTCCTGCCCCTGGCTGGGGTTGCGGTGCAGCATGCCCGCGTGCAGATCGTGGATACCAAACAGGAGCAAACCGGCCCCCTGCTCATTACGCACTGGGGTTTCAGCGGCCCCGCCGTGCTGCGGCTGTCGGCGTGGGGTGCCCGCGAACTGGCCGACCGGAATTACTCGTTTACCCTACGCATCAACTGGCTTCCGGATCTGAACGAGCAGCAACTGCGCGACGGTTTCAATCAGTTCCGGCAGCATCACCCTAAAAAACAGGTAACATCGCAGAACCCGTTCGGACTGCCCAACCGCCTGTGGCTGGCCTTCACAGAACTGGCAGGCATGGACCCGAACGTCCGCTGGGCCGAATTGCCGGGCAAAGTGCAGAACAAACTGATGGACCAGCTGTCGAACAGCCGGTTTCCGGTCTCGGGTAAAAGCACGTTCAAGGATGAATTTGTGACCTGCGGCGGTGTGGCGCTCGGTAGCCTGAACCCGCAAACGCTGGAAAGCAAAGCCCATAAAGGATTATTTTTCGCCGGTGAAGTGCTGGATGTCGACGGCATTACGGGCGGATTTAATTTTCAGAATGCCTGGACCACCGGCCATATTGCCGGCAAACACATCGGACTTTAAGGCAACCTCCGCTGACCGGCCATTTTCTTCCGGTAGGTCAGCGGAGACATTTGTTTGTGCTTTCTGAACACCCGGTTAAAATACGGCACATCGCCGAAACCGGCGTCAAACACAATGGCCTGAATGGGCAGATCTGTTTCCGTCAGCAGCTGCGTGGCATAGTGGATACGCATGTCGATCAGTAACTCCACCAGCGTCTTCTGCGTCACACTCTTGATATAGCGGCAAAAGGCAGTCGGGCTCATGTTAGCAACTCCGGCAACGTCGCGGAGTGTAACCTCTTCCCGGAAATGCGCAATCAGGTAGGCGAATACCCGCTGGAACCGCGCTGTCTCATGCTGGCTGTAGGCGTGATTGGCAAACATACTGTCAATTGGCTTCAGCCCGGTACTGGTGCTGAGCCTGTCCAGCAGCGAGAAAAGCCCCGTTAACCGTTCCAGCGGAGCTTTGTCGACCAGCGCCATCATAGCCGGCGCTAACCAGGCCTTGTCGTCGGCGCCGGGCTGCAACCCCGACCGCGCCTGCTGCAACAGCTTTCTGACCTGCCGGAACTCGGGCACACCAAAGAAATCGATCCCGTTGATCTGCTCCCCGAACTGAATTACCACGGCTTCACATACCGCCTCATCGCCACGGTCGCGGCTAAGCCAGCAATGCGGCAGGTCAGGCCCGAGCAACACCAGATCCCCCGGCCCGAACGAAGCGATCTGCTTACCGACAAAACGCTGCCCCTCTCCCTGCACAATCAGCGTCAGTTCATATTCCGGATGAAAATGATAAGGCGCCGTAAAGCCCGGCACCGTAAACCGGCGGGCCAGAAACGAATGGTCTCCGGACGTTGTCAGATGTTCGAATACAGCACGCATAGGTTAACCGGCTTAGCGCCCACTATATTAGCATTTCTTCACATTTTGTTAATCTATACAGCTAATATAAGACAATAATCCGCTAATTGGCTCCAAACCATCCCGCTGCTTATCCACCAACTTTGTCCCTATAAATCAGCTCTGTGTATGACAACGACTTTGTTAGAAGCCCCTTTTACCGTGTCGGCCGACGCCATCGAATTTTACCGGAAATACCGGTATATCAAACTGAAGGATGTGCTGGATGTGGAAACCCTTGCTTACTACGGTGCCGCCATTGAACAGAAAGTAACCGAACTCAACCGGGAGCATCAGCCGTTGGATCAGCGCGATACCTACGGAAAAGCGTTTTTACAGGTGTTTAACCTCTGGCTGCAGGACGACCGCTGCAAGGATTTTGTACTCAGCAAGCGGCTGGGGCAGATTGCGGCCGCGCTGATGCAGACCGACGGCGTGCGGTTGTACCACGATCAGGCGCTTTTCAAAGAAGCGGGCGGCGGCATAACGCCCTGGCATGCCGACCAATACTACTGGCCGCTGGCGACCGACAAAACCATCACCGCCTGGATTCCCCTCCAGCCTGTACCGCTTGAGATGGGTCCGCTTGAGTTCAGCGCCGGTAGCCATGCCATTGTCGAAGGCCGCGACCTGTCGATCAGCGACGACAGCGAAACCAGCATACAGCAACGCCTGCGGGTGACCGACTTCCGCCATGTTATCGAACCCTATTCTCTTGGCGAGGTTAGTTTTCACTCCGGCTGGGTTTTTCACCGGGCGGGTGCCAACCAGACCGATCAGGTTCGTAAAGTAATGACGATCATCTACATGGACAAAGACATGGTGCTGAAAGAGCCTGAAAATGAGAACCAACGCAAGGACTGGCAGAAGTGGTGCACCGGTGCCCAGGTCGGGCAGGTTATTGATACGCCGTTAAATCCGGTTATCTACGCATAGAAGCAA
This sequence comes from uncultured Arsenicibacter sp., assembly GCF_945952095.1. GTDB lineage: Bacteria > Bacteroidota > Bacteroidia > Cytophagales > Spirosomataceae > Arsenicibacter. The sequence continues at coordinate 7,719 of NZ_CAMFHL010000124.1, forward strand.
CCGGGAAATCCGTATTTTCGGGCTTCATCCGACTCAAAACCGCATGCTCGAAGCCATACAGGAAGCCACCCGCTTCATTCAGTCAAAAACCAACATTCAGCCGGCTATCGGCATTATTCTGGGTACCGGCCTCGGAGCGCTTGCCAACGAAGTGGCCGTCGAAACGGTTATCCCTTACGAGGAGATTCCGCACTTTCCGTTATCTACGGTCGAATTTCACTCCGGTAAGTTATTGCTCGGTACGCTGGGCGGTAAGCCGGTTGTGGTGATGCAGGGCCGGTTTCATTTTTACGAAGGATACAGCATGCAGCAGATCACGTTTCCGGTGCGGGTCATGAAATGGCTGGGCGTCGAAACGCTGCTGGTGTCCAACGCGTCGGGCGGTATGAATCCGGCCTTTAAAGCCAGCGACCTGATGATCATCGACGATCACATCAGCCTGCTGCTGCCGCAGAATCCGTTCACGGGCCGGAACCCACCCGAATTCGGCGACCGCTTCCCCGATATGAGCGAGCCGTATGACAAGGCGCTGATCCGGCAAGCCGAAGCTATTGCCGCCCAACACGGCATCCTCCTGCAAAAAGGGGTGTATGTCAGCGTGACCGGCCCGCAGCTCGAAACCCGGGCCGAGTACCGGATGCTGCGGCAATGGGGGGCCGATGCCGTCGGGATGTCAACGGTTCCCGAAGTAATGGTGGCCCATCAGATGGGTATGCGCGTGTTTGGCTGCTCGGTCATCACCGACATGGGTATTCCCGAGACCCTCGTCAAAGCCGACATCGCCCACATTCTGGCGGCGGCGGCCAAAGCCGAACCTCAGCTGACCCTGTTGATTAAGGAACTGGTCAGAACGTTATAAATCTTCTTCATCACGCATGGCCTGCTGCGCGCGCTTCAGCTCCTGAAACGTTTTTTCGTTTCCCTGCTGACGCGCCAGCTGAAGGCCCATGTCGTACAGCATATCCGCTTTCTGAATCTCCCCCTGTTCAACATATAAGGCGGCGGCATGGTAATACGTCGCCAGATACCCCGGATGCTCCGTCAGCAGTTTCTCCAGGTAATGCAGCGCCTGGCCAGGGTCCGCACGCATGTATTCCATTGCCAGCGCGTAAACATTAAACGGCTCACCGGGTTCTTCCTGTACAAATTGAAGTAATTGTTGGATACGATCGGTATTCATAGTTGCTAAAAAATTAGTATGCATGCATACGATTATTGAATTCGATTTGTAAATTAGCCGCAAAATAGCGGATAGCGGACAAGACACCTTGCGCTACGGTTAATTTAACCCGCAACAACTGCCGGTCCCTTATCTGCTCAACTACAAAACCTCAAAGAAGCATGAAAATCTTAGTATGCGTGACGAGCGTGCCGGACACGACAACTAAAATCACATTCACCGACAATAATACCAGGTTCAACAAGGCCGGCGTGCAGTTTATCACCGGCCCTTACGACGACTACGCGCTGGCGCGGGCCGTTGAGCTGAAAGAGAAACTTGGTGGTACGGTAACCGTTCTGAACGTCGGCAGCGCCGATTCGGACCCTGTCATCCGCAAATGCCTGGCCATCGGTGCCGACGATGCTATCCGGGTGGATGCCGAGCCGACGGATGCCTTTTTCGTGGCCGAACAGATTGCCGCCATTGCGAAGCAAAACAGCTACGACCTGATTCTGATGGGTCGTGAATCCATTGATTATAATGGCGGTCAGGTGCACGGCATCGTGGGCGAACTGCTGGGTATGCCGTCGATTTCGCCGGTTATGCAGCTGGACATCGATGGTTCGACCGCGAAACTGACCCGCGAAATCGAAGGCGGTAAGCAGGAGCTGGAAGCGCAGCTGCCGTTGATTCTGGGCTGTCAGGAACCGATTGCCGAGTGGAAAATACCAAACATGCGGGGCATTATGACGGCACGGACAAAGCCGCTGAACGTAATTCCGCCAGCCGGCAATGATACCTTAACGCAGGTAGTCGGCTATGAATTACCACCGGCCCGTGGTTCGGTAAAAATGATTCCGGCCGAGGAAGCCGAAACGCTGATCCGGTTACTGCGGACCGAAGCCAAAGTCATTTAATCAACCCTGTTAAACCCCATTAACTATGTCAGTATTAATTTTTGCCGAATTAGACGAAGGCAAACTGAAAGGCTCCTCAAAGGAGGCAATATATTATGGTTCAAAAGTAGCCGAAAGCCTGGGCACTGCCGCTACGGCAATTGTGATCGGTCAGGCTGATAGCGCAGAGCTGGCTGCTGCCGGCCGTTTCGGGGCGGCTAAGGTACTGCATGCTGCCGACAGCAAACTGACCGAAGCTAACGGCATGGCCTACGCCAGCGTGGTAGCAGCGGCGGCAGAGCAGGAAGGATCGACGGTTGTGGTACTGGCCAAATCATCCCTGGGCGACGCCATGGCGGCCCGTCTGGCCGGAAAACTGCGGGCTGGTCTGGCCGCAAACGTGGTTGATTTGCCAAACTTATCAAACGGTTTCCGTGTAAAACGGAGCATTTATACCGGAAAAGCCTTTGCTGAAACCGAACTGACGGCGGACAAAAAAATTCTGGCCATCAAGAAAAATACAATCACGCCGGAAGAAAAAGAAGCCACCGCCAACGTGGAAGCGTTCAGCCCGGCGCTGAACGACAGCGACTTTGTGCTGAAGGTAACGAACACCGAAAAAGCGACCGGTGACGTACTTTTGCCTGAGGCTAACCTTGTTGTGTCGGCAGGCCGTGGCCTGAAAGGTCCCGAAAACTGGGGTATCGTTGAGGATCTGGCCAAGGCGCTGGGTGCGGCAACGGCTTGTTCAAAACCGGTTTCTGACCTCGACTGGCGGCCTCACCACGAACACGTGGGCCAGACAGGGATTAAAATCAGCCCGAATCTCTACATCGCAGCGGGTATTTCGGGCGCGATTCAACATCTCGCCGGTGTGAACTCCTCGAAGGTAATTGTCGTTATCAACAAAGACCCTGAGGCACCATTCTTTAAATCAGCTGACTATGGGATTGTCGGTGATGTATTCGACATTCTGCCACGGCTGACTAAAGCAGTGAAGGCCTTGTAACAACGCGCATAGTTGCGTTGTTACAGCAATACAATATCCTGCAATGTATCCTGTCTGATATGTTGCAGGATATTGCCTGTTATCAGGGGGTAGGTCAGGCGTTTTCGCGACCCGTTATCTTTGCGAAATGAGTTGAAAAATGTTGCCCGATCAGGCGTAATATATTGCTTGATTGAGACGCAAGCTGTTGCGTCTCTACTAAAATTGTTAATTTCGCGCTGTGGAAAAAATTAAGCTTGAAATATTAGGTTTGTCACCCAGCCAGTCGCAGTCGGGTTCGTTTGCACTGGTTCTGGGCGAGGAATATGGCAATCGACGCTTGCCGATTATTATTGGTATGTTTGAAGCCCAGGCAATTGCCATTGAAATTGAAAAGATTGCGCCTAATCGCCCGATGACGCACGATCTTTTCAAGCAATTTGCAGAGAAGTTCAAATTTACGGTTCGTGAGATCGTCATTTCTGACCTGCGTGAAGGCATTTTCTACGCACGGATTGTCTGTTCGGACGGTGTCCGGGAGACGGTTATTGACGCCCGCCCTTCTGATGCCATTGCCATCGGTATCCGGTTTAGTGTACCGATCTATACCTATGAAACCATTTTATCGGAAGCCGGTATTACGGCCAGTTCGTCAGAAGAGGACGAAGAAGATAAACCGGAAGAACTCGTCCGTTCTTCGTCGGGACGTCCGCAACGCGGATTCAGCGAACAGCTGAAAGATATGACGGTCGACGAGCTGCAACGGATGCTCGACGATGCCCTTGCTAACGAAGAATATGAACGCGCCGCTAAAATCCGCGACGAAATCAGCCATCGGAATTAATGATCTAATCTATACATTTGTAAAGCCCGCTCCCTGAGCGGGCTTTTTTTGTAGGGCCCTGCCCTGCTGCGACAGGGCTAGGCCTGACCTGAATGCTACTCTGTGACAGGGCGATGCATCATATCTGCTCCATGACAGGGCGATGCAGCACATCATCTCCATGACAGGGCGATGCCCTGCCTTACAGATGATGCCCTTTCAGGGCGCTTTTGGTCGCTCATCGTCTGCGCTGTGACAGGGCGATGCCCTGCCTTACAGATGGTGCCCTTTCAGGGCGTTTTTTGGTCGCTCATCGTCTGCGCTGTGACAGGGCGGTGCCCTGCCTTACAGATGGTGCCCTTTCAGGGCGGAAGGGGGCTTTTTCGTCCATAGCCTCAAAATATATGGCGACGTCTAAACGTTTGGGAGGGGAAAGGGCGTTTCTTTGCCTGACTAACCATATTCTCTGATGAAAAACCCGTTTTTCTATATCCTGCTGCTGATTCTGGTCGTGCTCGACGGCTGGCTGATGTCCCATCCCAACCTGATCGGTCGCTTCGGGGTCTGGTTTTATGAGTACAATTACCTGCGGACCTTCCCGCGGGCGGTTGGCACCGTGGCAGCGGTTGTCGGTGTGGCGCTGGTATTGGCGCTGCTGGTGAGCCGGCTGTCCCGCCCCGTGGCGCTGGCCGGTTCGGCCATTTTAGTAACGCTGGGTATCCTGTGGCTGATTCAGAGCGTTCAGCAGTTTACATCCGGCGTCTACAAGCTGACGGGTGCCGGATTCAAAGCCGGTGGCATGCTGCTTCCGGCCCTGGTGGTTGCTGTTTTCGCAAAAAGTTTCTACGACGTTTTCCGGAACCGGGTTAAAAAAATGTAGGATGAACAACTCCCCGAGGCTTTAAAACCCTCGGGGAGTGAACATGAAGGTACCTGTCCGACAGCTGTCAATTCACCTCGCCAGCGGGCCTGCCACCTGGTTAATCGACGCCAGCAAGTTATTAAGATTCTCATAGCTCCCTTTCTGCGTCAGCGCCGACAGGTTCACAAACTTGTCAACCACGCGCCGCTTGTTGTAGATCAGAAGGGTATTCCGGGTATTTGGATTGATCCGGTACAGATAGCTCGTCTGTTTGTCGGTCAGCGACGGCACATACAGCACCGAGAGTTCCCGCAAACCATGCTGTTTTGCGAAAGCCGTCAGTTGCTGCTGTACTTCGGGCAGGGGCCGTTTTTTAGGATTGGTGTAGATCAGAAATGCCTTGAACCGATCGGCACCGCGCCGTTGCATCTGCTTTTCCAGAAACACGGCCAACTGCGCCGCATTGTCCCAATCATCGTCCGACAGCCACGCCATCACCCCTGCGGTCCGGTGACCGTATTTGCACATCGGGCAGGTTTTCGTGCCTTTATCAGGACCCCACACATGCACCGGATCAAACGCCGGACACTCCTCCCCCACAACCAGCCCCGACGAACGGCTATCGCGGTCATAGGCAGCGTGCAGCACCAGATCGCGGTGGCCTTCCGCAACGCCATCCCTGCCTTTCTGCAAGGCTACCCCACCGTAGCGTACCAGTCCTTCGCGCTGCTCCAGCTTGTACCAATACGAGTCTGTCAGTTGCGGATCGCCCTGGAACACAAAATCACTGATCCAATAGGCGCTATGCTGCATGGGTGCTTTCACGATCGCATGTATGTGCGCCGGCGCATCGCGGGTGGGATACATACCGGGTTTGATCGTACTGATTTCGTAACGGCCTTTGGCATCGGTCCGGAGCCACCCGCGCAGGTAGCCGTGCCACCACGCATACGACCGTTTATCTTCGCTGCCGTGTTTCGGGTAGCGCCCTGCCGCATTGGTATGATATGCATACAACAGAACACCTGCCGCCGGCGTGACCCCATCCGACAGAAATACGGTGCCGGTCAGCCGGATACGTTGTCCGCGCACGGTATCGGGAGCAATGGTCAGCCGGTGAGACAACCCGGCCGGCAGCTTGTCAAACAGGCAATCGGTGCAGGTTGGCGGCTCATCGGACTGGTTCGCGGATGGTGGCAGAAAGGCCGTCATGGCCAGCATAGCGAGAAATAAAACGGTTGTTTTCATGGTCAAAACGGGATTTGTCGGTTTTCCTGATCCGCCTTCGGAATCAGCGCCTGACACAAACCAAAGGCCCTGACAAACACGCTGCAACTTTACCCGACCAACTACCGGAATACACGACCAGCCGCATCCGGCCGTTAGTCGATGTTTTCTGTCGTTGGTCGAAAAACTATTGGTGATCAAGCACATGCGCAGATGGCAGCTACACTGAAATCGTTGTATATTCGTAGCATTCAACCCGCATTCCCGCTATGCTCAACCGTTTGCTGACACCCCGTTTTTACTGGCAGGCTGCCTTCTGGGTATTCGTTACGGTCATTTTTACCTACGACCGGAAATACCTGTTCCAGAAACTGGCCCTTGGTCAGGTGATCCCGTGCATCGTGTTTCGGGTCGGGTTGCTGATGGCCCTTGCCTACTGGCACCTCTATGTGCTGATTCCCCGCTTCTGGCAACAAGGACGCTTTCTGCTCTATGGGCTGACACTAACGTTTTCAGGCGTACTTACGCTGTTGGCACAGGGAGCCTATGACACCTATCTCTACGGCTTTGTGATCGGCGACGAATACCATCAGAACCTGCTGGTGAATCTGCCGTTTAATGTCATTGCGACCGGCTGGTACCTGGTGATCATGCTCCTGCTTAAGCTGGCCCTTGACCGCCTTGACCAACCGGCAGCGCCACAGCCGGTATCCGAAACCATGCCGCAACCGGCGCCCGTAGATACGCCGGACCACATCTGGATTAAATCAGGTACCCGCCGGATTCAGGTTCCGCTGCCCGACATTCTGTTTATTCAGGGCCTGAAAGATTATTCGCTGGTTCATACGCCCACCGGCCGGCACATTGCCCAGGGATCCCTTAAAACCATGGAAGCGACTTTGCCACAGGGGTTGTTTATCAGGGTACATAAGTCTTTCATGGTGCCAAAGTCGCGCATCCGGACATTACGTAACGGGCAGATTGAACTACCTGACTTACAGATACCTATCGGCCGTGCCTACCGCAAGGAGGTTGAAAAGCTGATTTAACCGGCACGTTTGCGCAAAAAGCGTATTTTTGAGTGTACCAAAACCGGTTTATGAAAACACTTCTCACCTACGTTATCACGTGCCTGACCCTTGGTTCAATCTGTGCCCAACCCGCCAAACTGCTCCGCCCCGACCGTGTATTCGACGGCGAAGCCATGCACGAAGGCTGGGCGGTACTGGTTCGGGGCACTAAAATTGAGGCTGTCGGTCCCGCCGGATCGCTCAATGCCGGCGATGCCCGGATAATTGACCTGAAAGGCACTACCCTGTTGCCCGGCATGATCGAAGGCCATTCCCATTTACTCCTGCATCCGTACAACGAAGTGGCCTGGGACGATCAGGTCCTGCGCGAAGCCCGCAGCGAACGGGTGGCCCGCGCTACCGTACATGCCCGGAACACCCTGCTCGCCGGTTTTACGACCGTCCGCGACCTGGGCACGGAAGGGGCCGATTATGATGATGTCGGACTGAAACAGGCCATCAACAAAGGGGTTATTCCCGGACCACGGATGATTGTGGCCACCCGCGCCCTGATTGCCACCGGCAGTTACGCACCCAAAGGCTTTAGCCCGGACATTACCGTACCGCAGGGGGCCGAGGAGGCCGATGGCCACGACGCCCTGATTCAGGCAGTACGGCGGCAGATCGGCAAGGGTGCCGATGTAATCAAGGTCTATGCCGACTACCGCTGGGGGCTGATGGCCGACGCCCGGCCGACGTACACCCTCGACGAACTCAAACTGATTGTGGAGATCGCCAAAAGCAGCGGGCGGGGCGTCGTGGCCCATGCCGGTACGGCCGAGGGCATGCGCCGCGCGATTCTGGCCGGTTGCGAAACGCTGGAGCACGGCGACGCCGGAACACCCGAAATCTTCGCGCTGATGAAGCAGCACGGCACGGCGTTATGCCCCACCCTGGCCGCCGGTGATGCCATTACGCAGTACCGGGGCTGGAAAAAAGGCGTTGACCCGGAGCCGGAGCGCATCAAACAAAAACGGGCGACGTTTAAACAGGCCCTCGACGCAGGGGTAACGATTTGCGCCGGCGGCGATGTCGGGGTGTTTACCCACGGCGATAATGCCCGTGAACTGGAGATGATGGTCGATTATGGTATGAAACCCCTTGAGGTACTAAAATCCGTGACCTCGACCAACGCCGATGTCTTTCACCTGACCGACCGGGGCCGCATCAAAACCGGTCTGCTGGCCGATCTGGTTGCTGTCGACGGTAACCCTGTACAGACCATTAACTCCCTGAAAAAAATCAGGTTAGTACTCAAAGGCGGCGAAGAAATAAAACCCTGATCCATACCGAAAAAAACCATCCGGTTTTCAAGCCATTCAACCCACATTATGACCGGTCATCCAATGTCGGTCATCTTTTTCACCAAAGTACCTTGCATTGCAAAGTACCTTATACTACCTTTGACCCAGTAAACAACAGAAAACTTTTGAACAAAGAGCGAAAGAGTGAAAGAGATAAAGAGCGGAATTCTGCGAGTTCCGCCGGCAATATCAAATTCCCGCAACAGCGGATCACTCTTTCACTCTTTACGTCTTTCACTCTTTAACTTAACATCCCCGTAAGCATATGAATATAGAGAACGCACAGGTGCAAATGCGGAAAGGAATCCTGGAATTCTGCATTCTGCACATTATCTCACGGGGCGAGGTGTATGCCTCCGACATGCTGGACGAACTAACCTCAGCCCGGATCATGGTCGTGGAAGGCACGCTCTACCCGCTCCTGACCCGCCTTAAAAATGCCGGGCTGCTCGATTATAAATGGGTGGAATCTACCTCCGGTCCGCCCCGTAAATACTACGTCCTGACCGATCTTGGCCGTACATCGCTTGAGGCGCTGAATGCTACCTGGCTCGAACTGTCTGCCTCGGTTCATGCGATTATCGACAAGACCGATAAACACAAATCAGCGACCAACGGGCATGCCGATGTTGCAGAAAGCGCTTCCCCATCTGATCAGGATCAATCGCTGTCACCTGACGAACCGTCTTCCCTCAACTAACCTAAACGCCTGAAAACGAACGTAGAGTCATGAAAAAGACCATCTCGATAAACATTAGTGGCGTCATCTTCCACATCGAAGAAGACGGTTACGACAAACTCAAAAACTACCTGGCGTCGATTCAGCAGTACTTTTCCGGTTACGAAGACAGTCAGGAAATTGTGACCGACATTGAGAACCGGATCGCTGAAAAATTACTGGCCAAACTCAAAGGCGACAAACACACCGAAGCGCGGCAGGCGATTACGCTGGAAGACGTGAACGAGCTCATCAAAGCTATGGGTACCGTCGCTGATTTTGAGGCCGTTGAGGAAGAAGAAGTGTTTTTGGGCAAAGAGCAAGGTGCTGAAAGCAAGCCGCAGTACGCACAGAACCCGGGACCGGGCACACAAGGCAGTACGCCACCGAACCCTACGCCGTATCCCCCTGGCGCTACGCCTCCGCCACAAGGCCCGCGCCGGATTTTCCGCGACTTACGCCGGAAAACGCTGGGTGGTGTTGCCTCCGGTCTGGCCCACTACTTCAATATTGACCCGGTCTGGGTACGGCTGGTGATGGTGATTCTGGTGATTGGGTTGCCACCGGTATTTGGCCCGCATGGCGGCGGTGAGTTCTTTGGCAGTCTGGCCGGCTTCACGATTATCGCCTACATTGCGATGTGGGTTGCCTTCCCGGGCTCCGAAACGCTTGAAGAAGACAAGTCCATCAAAAAGTTTTACCGCAACCCCGACGATAAAGTACTGGGTGGTATTGCGTCCGGTATCTCAGCCTATTTCGGTATTGACACCGGCGTTGTCCGGCTCCTGTTTGTACTCGGTATTGTCTTGTTCGGGGTTGGATTCCTGGCCTACATTGTCCTCTGGATCATCTCTCCGGAGGCCAATACATTGACCGAAAAAATGGAAATGAAAGGCCAGCCGATTACGCTGTCGAACATTGAAAACAACGTAAAACGCAGCCTGAACATCAGCGAAACCGCTGAAGAAAATCCGGTAACGAAGCTCCTGTTGTTTCCCTTTCGGGCGATTGCGGTAGTCCTGACAGGTTTAGCCCGGGCATTCGGTCCTTTTCTGAACGGTCTGGTAGCGGTAGTGCGAGTGTTTGTCGGCGTTATTATGCTGATCATCTCGTTTGCTACCATGATTGCCTGCCTGGGCGTTGCCGGTGTAGCCCTGGGTGCCAACCTGGGCAGTGATATGGGCGATCTGGAATTTCCGCTGCGCCTGTTCCGTCAGGATATCGGTACGCCAATGGTATTTGCCGCGCTGGTAGCTGCTATTCTTCCGTGCCTGGCCCTCGGTATTGTCGGTCTGATGCTGATTGCGAAACGGAGCCTGATCAGCCCGCGTACGGCGCTTACCCTGCTGGGTATCTGGATTCTGGCCCTGGTTGTTACATCCGCTACCGTTACGCCGCTGGTTGCCAATTTCCGCCGGCAAGCTACCGTCGAAGAAGAAAAACTGCTGAACATCCCTGTTGCCGTGCCTACGTTCGACATCAATGATGTTGATTCTGACTACGACCAGCGCCCGGATATTGAGCTGATGGGTTACGAAGGAACACAGTATAAATTAATGCAGCGTTTTGAGGCTCACGGCCGCAGCCGCACCGATGCCGAAGCCAATGCCCGCACTATCCGGTATAACTACGTTCAACGTGACTCGGTCCTTCGCTTCGACGATGACATTGACCTGACGCCGAACGCACCGTTCCGTGATCAGGAGCTGCACATGGAACTCTATATCCCGTACGAAAAACCGTTCCGGATGACCAAAGACTTCGCCTACTTCATCCGCAATGAGTTTGGCAACAAGGAACTGGAGCGCATGTCGGAAAGCCTCTGGAAGTTTACCAAGGCCGACGGTCTGGTGTGCATCAACTTCCCGCGTGAACGCAGAGACAACTATGACAATGAAGATAACGACGATCTGGGCGACGTTGCCGACGATGTACAGAATGCCATCGACAATGAACTGGGCGATGACTTCGACCGGCAGGGTGACCACAGCCGCCAGTTTGATGCCCGCGACTTTACCGACATCGATGCATCAGGTGCCTTTGTGATCCGTCTGCAAAAAGGAGATTCGTTTAAAATCGTTGCCGACGGCCGCGAAAAAGACATGGACGATCTGCGTGTGGAGACCGAAGGTGGTGTACTGAAAGTGTCCATGAAACGGGGGAAACTCTTCAGCTGGAACAATTCGCGGGCGGTTGGTCTGACGATCACGATGCCGACCGTAAAAGGCATGAAGCTCACGGGGGCTTCACGAGCCAGCCTGACGGGTTTCGGCCGGCTGAATGATCTGGACATTGACCTGACCGGTGCCAGCCGCGTGGTTGCCGATGCCGATGTAAACACGCTTAAAATTGATCTGACTGGTGCCTCAAAAGCGACGCTGCGTGGCCGTGCCGACAATCTGGAAGCGGACCTGAGCGGTGCCTGCCGCCTCGATGCGACTGAGATGACGATCAACCGCGCCAACATCGACGCCAACGGCGCCAGCCATGCCGAGCTGGGTACGGTTACTAACCTGGACACCGAAACCTCGGGCGCCAGCCGTGTAACCCGCCGCAATCAGTAAGCATACGTTTTAGTAGACGCCTCCGGCCTGTTGCAGGCCGGAGGCGTTTTTTTGTGGGGTCTGTTTCCGAAAAGAAAGCTAAAACGTTCAATCACACTCCACAACGCACAGAAAATCACCAATGCTGTGCACTAGCGAATTTTCTGTGCGGTTTTCCTTTACACGGGCCTTGCTTTTTCC
>NZ_CAMFHL010000125.1 GCF_945952095.1 uncultured Arsenicibacter sp.
GGATAAAGAATGGCAGCCCGAAAATGTCGAGCGTCTTTTTCATCTTATCCGAAAAACTTTCCCGTTTTCCGAAAGGCGATACATCAAATACCACGGTCGCAACAACCTCGGCATAGGGAGGCAGGTGCTTAACGAGGTAATCAATGTTGCGGGCCAGGTAAAACGGATCGTCCTGGGTTAGAAATACAAGGCGCATTTTTTTGTCGTTCATGCTATCAGGAAACTATTTGTTAGGCTAATATACCAGAATGTGTTTTCGGATTGGTTGTCCGGAAGTAGTCCGGAGATGTACAATGTACCGGCCGGCAGCGGCCTGTACCAGCGGAACCGACAGCGTGCGGGATGCTTTTTGCTGACCGGACGATAGGACACGGCCGTCAATCGTATACACATCAAAGCCCGTAAAGATAGGCTGATCGTGTTCGACCTGCAAATACTGGCCGGTCCGGACCGGATTCGGATAGATCCGCAGGCTTCCCGTCAGGTCTTCTACGCCGAGAATCAGCGGGAGCGACTGGGCAATGTTGCTGTAGGCGGAACCACCGGCGCTGTTTACGGCCCGTACCCGGAACCGGTAAAGCGTGGCTTCAGTTAAGCCGCTGCTGATGTAGGTAGTGGAGTTGGGCGGTACCGTAGCCACCTTCTGATACTCGCCTGATCCGGTACTTTGCTCAATGTCATACCCCGTTTCGTTGAATGCATTATCGGACCAGACCAGCGAAATGCTCGTCGGCGTGAAAGCACCGGCAGTCAGGTTGGTCGGGGCAGCCGGCAGGGTAGCCGGTGTGGTAACGGTCAGTGTGTTGCTGTAAGGAGACGCTCCGGCACTATTCACCGCCCGTACCCGGAACAGGTAGGTCGTCGTTTCGGTCAGCCCTGCGAGGGAGAAGCTGGCAACGTTTGCTGTCAGCGAGGCTACGCGGGTAAACGACTGCCCCGGGGTCGCCTGTTCTACTTCATAGGCAGTTTCGTTAAACGCGGCATCCTGCCAGGCAAGCGTCAGGCTTGAGGGAGTCGCGGCAACCGCAGTCAGGCTTCCCGGCGTCAACGGCACAGAGATCGGTGTTGTTACCGGAAGTGTATTACTCCAGGCTGATGCACCGGCACTATTTACGGCCCGTACCCGGAAAATGTACGTTGTATTTTCCGTCAGATTTGCAGCTACATAAGTCGTTGATCCGGGCGAAAGCGCGGCTACACGGGTAAAGCTTTGTCCGGTTGTACTCTGCTCAATTTCGTAGCCGGTTTCGTTGAAAGCACGGTCGGTCCACGACAGGTTAACACTGTTAGAAAAAATGGCAGTAGCAGTAAGGCCCTGAGGCTGAAGCGGGATGGATGCCGGGGTTGAAGCCGATGCTGTATTGGTATAAGCTGACGCGCCGATACTGTTAACGGCCCTTATTCTGAATGAATAGCCCGTTTGTTCGGCAAGACCGGTTACCTGAAATGACTGGCTGTTTGCGGCAGGAGTTGCAATCCGGCGGAACGATCCGTCAGCCTGTTGCTGCTCTATCTCAAAGCCGGCTTCATTGTCAGCGTTGTCCTGCCAGGTAAGGGTAATCATAGCCGGAGAACCGGCTGACGCCACCAGGTTGCCTGGTGCTGCGGGGGGCGTGACAATAACCGGTACGGCATCAATCGCAACCTTCGAAAAACTGAACGCCCGCATCCCGCGGCTGTTTCTCAGGTAGGGTCCCTGATAGAACGGTAATTCGGCTGTACTGTAAAACGGGGGCAGGTAGGTGGCTGTCCGGGCCGTCTGTGGAGAAGTAAGGGTCAGAATAATCCGGTTGCCTTCTGCACGGCCACTCCTGATCAGCCCCGGCTGCTCGTCCAGATAAATGAAATCTGCCATGCGGCGGGTAACCTGATTACCCGTTAACGGATTATAAATTGTTGAATCCGGCGGCCATACCATCTGCATGTCATCATCAAACGTCAGCGTCAGCTCATCCCGACGTTCGTTATAGGCTATTTTTTTAATGTCCGGCGAATTGATCTGCTGGGTATCAGAAGACCCGTAGATATCGCGGGCAATAAGCCGGAACTGTTCAAACGCCAGCTGCTGATTGGCCCGAGGCTCATAATGGAGACCATCATAGCCAACGGCGCCAACAGTGGCGACAGCTGCGAGGTTGGGGAACAACTGCGGTGTACGCCGCTGAAAATCGCGCAGATCCCCGGCCCCTGACACTGAGGGCGTCATAATATTGATCTGCCCGATGTAGATTTTGGGGTTCTGGCCGTAGTCTTCCCGGAGCTGGTTGTAAAATGTCCGGAATTTATTGGCATATCCGTCCGGTTCACCTCCCGCTTCGTTTTCGCCTTGCTTGTAGATGATGGCTTTAACTTTATCGGCAACACCGGCCCACTGCGCCCGGTACAGTAAACTGCCGTAGTAATTGCTGTAGTCAGCGTGATTCGAAGGTGTCCGGTTACCCAGTTCCAGAATACTGGCCCCGCCGATACCGCCGTTTATCACCAGGGTCGGAATACCGTATTGCTGTAAAATATGCCGTTGGATTTCCATCCCCAGCATACCGACACTGCCAAAGGGCTCTCTGGCCGTGTACCAGCGCATTTCCGCCGGGATGTTGGCCGAACCATAGGGATAGCTTACATTCCGGAGCAGCCGGTCATCAAGCTGGTAATCGTCGAGACCGGCAAGGCCGAGTGCGTTGGACTGGCCGTACAGAATATAGACATCACCGCAAACAATGCGTTTCCGTTCCGTTACCAGTACTGATTCATTATCACGACGGACATATACCTGAAACGTATATTCGGCCGGCTCGGCCTGAATCGTGACGGGAATACGGAACTGACTGCCGCCACCTTCCGGGATGGACTGGCTGGCCGATTTCCAGAAATTTCCTTCTTTCAGTACAGAAACCTCAATTTGCCGGAAGCCGGGGTCATTTACCTGACCGCTGATGATGACTTCGGCCTGATTCTGATCATTACGTGGATACAATTGCAAATCCTGCGGAAGCCGGGTGAATGAGACCGAGGGCTGTGCCATGCCGGAAATAGTCCCCAACACCAGGCACAGGAAAAGTAAAAGAGTACGCATGTAAATGGGTCGAAAAGTTTCAGATTAACCGTAACGCTGTTGATTTTGCGGGGCTTACCGAAAAATCAATATTTTCGTGATTTAGGAACGGAAATGGCAGGACATTTCTTAATTCTTAAAAAAATGATAATTTTGCCCGTCTTTCGGCTCGAAAATCGGAGCAAAATAATGATTTTCCAGCCTTATTGACGAAAAAACTTATTTTAGGTGTTGCGAAAATAGTACAAAAACGCCCACCGGCATCTATGACCGACCTGTCCGTCATCATCCTCACGTATAATGAGGAAAAACATATAGGCCGTTGCCTAAAAAGTCTGCTACCGTTTACAGATAAAATCTTTATTGTCGATTCGTTCTCGACGGACCGGACAGTAGCGATTGCCCGTTCGTTAGGAGCGGTGGTTGTTCAGAACCCGTGGGTGACCTATGCTACCCAATTCAATTTTGGCATCGATAATCTGCCCTTTCAGACAACATGGATTCTGCGGATGGATGCCGACGAATACATCACCTCCGAATTGGCGCAGGAAGTTTCGCAGAAATTACCGGGATTACCCGACGATGTAAGCGGGATTTACATCAAGCGCCGGGTACTGTTTATGGACCGGTGGATTAAACACGGCGGCTATTACCCGATCTGGCTGATGCGGTTCTGGCGGCGGGGGCAGGGTATCTGCGAGCAGACCTGGATGGATGAACACATCAAACTGACGCAGGGACGGCACATCCGGTTTGACCATGACGTTGTCGATCACAACCTGAATAACCTGACCTGGTGGACACAGAAGCATAATAATTATGCCATTCGGGAAGTCATCGACCTGCTGAATATCAAGTATAACTTTACGAATGCCGAACGGGTGGAGCCACGGCTGATCGGTGGCACGCGTGACGAAATGAAGCGGTATCTGAAAGTAAAATATGCTTCACTGCCTTTGTTTACGCGGCCGTTTATGTATTTCTTCTACCGGTATTTTTTCGGACTCGGTTTTCTGGATGGCCGGCGCGGACTGGTCTGGCATTTTTTACAGGGTCTGTGGTACCGTTTTCTGGTCGATGCAAAAATGCTGGAAGTATACCGGCATGCAGGGCACAATAAGGAAGCGATTATCGAATTCTTTTTAACCGAATATGGAAAAGACTTACGGGCAGGACCAAGATAGTAACCGGATTGACAGGCAGGGTGTTACCGATCTTTCCCAGTTTAATAACAGCTGGTATCAGCCGGGGCCGCGCTGGAAAGTTCTCCTCTGGTTTTTCGTGAATACACTGGTATTGAAAAACTATCTGCCCATTCCGGTATTAATAAAAATAAAAGTAATGCAACTGTTTGGCGCTAAAATCGGTCATCATGTAATGATTAAGCCCAACGTCAACGTGAAGTACCCGTGGTTTCTGGAGATCGGTAATTACGTCTGGATCGGGGAGGGTGTCTGGATTGATAACTTTTCGATGGTCACCATTAAGGATAATGCATGCCTCTCGCAGGGAGCCATGCTGCTGACAGGTAATCATAATTATCAGTTGCCGACCTTTGATCTGATGCCAAAGCCGATCATAATTGAAGAAGGGGCCTGGGTAGGCGCACAGACAGTTGTTTGTCCCGGGGTTATCTGCCGGAGTCACTCGGTTCTGGCCGTGGGTTCAGTGGCAACCCGTTCCCTGGAGCCTTATGGCGTGTACCAGGGTAACCCCGCAAATTTTGTGCGAAAAAGAGAGATAAAGGCGTGAAAGTTAGCATAATCACAGTCGTATACAACGGTGTAGAAACCATAAAGGATACAATTGAGTCAATTTTAGCCCAAACGTACCCTGAAATTGAATATATCATTATTGACGGCGGATCGAAAGACGGCACCGTTGACCTCATAAAAAGTTACGGCACGCGAATTGCTCAATTTGTGTCAGAACCGGACAAAGGGTTGTATGATGCCATGAACAAAGGCATACAACGGGCCACCGGCGATGTGATTGGTCTCCTGAATGCCGATGACTTTTACCGGCATCAGGATGTGATTAAGCATGTGGTGGAAACGTTTGACCGGACAAAAAGCGATGCCGTTTACGGAGATATGCTGTATGTGGACCGGAACGATGTGTACAACGTACGCCGTTATTTCAGGTCGGGTCAGTACTCCACAGGAGCCTTTTTATGGGGATGGATGCCAGGGCATTTATCCTTCTTTGCCAAGAAAAAACTATATGATCAGTACGGGCTGTTCCGGCTTGATCTGAAAAGTGCGGCTGATTATGAGCTGATGCTGCGCTTTATTCACAAGCATAAGATTTCGCTGACCTACATGGACGAAACGACCATCGTGATGCGGGAAGGCGGGGTCAGTAACGGCAGTTTGAAAAACTGGTTGCGGGGAAATCTGGAAGATCGCAGGGCCTGGGAGCTGAATGAGATGAAACCCTATCCGTTTACGCTGTTTTTCAAGCCGTTGCGGAAACTGCCTCAGCTGATTCTGAAAGAAAAGAAGAACGCCTTTACGTATCCGTTAAATAAATGAAAATGTCATTTGATCAATATGTCATTGGCATTAACCGGAATAATGTAATTTTTAGCCACATTTTCTAACCTGCCTGACTCTTTAAAAACTATTTCTATGAACCTGGAATTACTCATCGCCTTCATCAAAAATAAGTTCAATGAAGAACTGTTTACGATAGGCCTATACCAGTGTTTGCTGTCGTTCCTGGTTGCGTGTTTTGTCTCCATAATTTCGATTCCGGTTGTCATAAAAATTTCGGAACTGAAGTCATTGATGGATAAGCCGGGCGAGCGCCGTTCGCACACAACCCCGACCCCGACTTTTGGCGGAATCGGCATCTTCGCGGCAGTACTGATCAGCTACTTTTTGTGGCCGAGCATTGACCAGACGGATATTTACCGGACTAAC
The DNA here is from genome assembly GCF_945952095.1 of uncultured Arsenicibacter sp. Lineage (GTDB taxonomy): Bacteria > Bacteroidota > Bacteroidia > Cytophagales > Spirosomataceae > Arsenicibacter. Next base: position 5,977 of record NZ_CAMFHL010000125.1, read on the forward strand.
CTGTCAATTGTCGGCATGACCATCCTCTTCTTTGTCGGCATCAAGGATGACCTGGTTAATGTTGATCCGAATAAGAAAATCTTCTTTCAGGTTCTATCTGCCATGATCCTTATTTTCTTCGGGGATCTGAAGGTAGATTACCTGTACGGAATTATGGGTTTTCACCATATTGAGCAGTTAATCAGCGTATTACTGACCTGTTTTATCTTTATTGCCCTGACCAATGCCATTAACCTTATTGATGGTATCGACGGTTTGGCGGGCGGTATTGCGACAATCGCCAGTGCTACGTTTGGCGGCTGGTTTCTGCTGACGAATCACTTTGCGATGGCCTGTCTGGCGTTTTCCCTGTCAGGCGCCCTGATTGGTTTTTTACGGTTCAATTTTTCGAAGACCAGCAAAATCTTTATGGGTGATACCGGATCGCTGATTCTGGGTTTTATGCTGTCATTCTTTGCTGTCCGGTTTATTAACCTGAACGCATCGTACCGTTTTGAGCCGACGGCATTTTTTAACGCCCCCATCATCGCCATTGTGATTCTGATCGTACCGATTTTTGATACCCTGCGCGTATTTCTGGTACGTATTCTGGCTGGCCGTTCACCGTTTGTGGCAGACCGGAATCACATGCACCACATTCTGCTGGACAACGGCCTGAGCCATGCCCAGGCGACTATGTTTCTATGTGCGGCTTCGCTGTTCAATACGATTTTGTTTTTCATGCTGCACCGGAATATTACCAATACACAATCACTGCTGGTGCTGGCAGCACTGTTTATGTTGTATATGATGATCAGTTTTGTGCTGAAGATGCGGGCATTGTTTATATCGACGCATCCACGCCGGCGCCGTGCCGTACTTCGCCGCGAGTTTATGAGTGCATTTACCGGCAGAGAAGGTACTAAACGGTTGATAGACTGGCTGTAAGCTTTTTTTGCATACTGAGATTACCTTCGGGCAGCTTCGGAAGAGGCTGCCTTTTTTTAAATTTAAAATAAATAATGAACATGGTATAGTAATTTCATATTATGTCGATACGTTGGATAAATAATAGGCTGTTAATGAATTAATAATTTGGGTTAGGCCGAGAGATAAGGTAAATTGATAGAGAATAAAAGCTGAATGCATCATACCTGTATCATTTTACTTTATTTTATGATTAAACGTATAGCCGTAAGTTTCAGGATATTTATAAGTCTCTGTGTGGTTTTTTGCTTGTTTTGCAGCTTTTGTAGACTATATGCACAATCCGTCAATCCAGCTCTGACTGTCTTACCGTCGGTTTTATCCGGATTTACAACTGAACAAGGAAAAACATCTACTCCCAAAGCTTATACCTTACAAGCCGCAAATCTGCGCGATACGCTGAGACTATTTGTGTCGGCTGGGTATGAAATCAGTCCCAATGGATTATATTATGGACAAACCATCGTCTTACCACCCTCAACTGAATCTGCTATCATAATCGTCAGGATGACTGGATTGGCGCTGGGAGCAATTGTCGGGACAATCACGCATGTGAGCACAGGGTTACAGCCCCGAACGATTCAATTAACAGGAACAGTAAGTCAGAACACAGGTATAACCAGCATTGCAGATGCTCGCAACATTGCCTTGAATCGTGACATAATAGTTCAGGGGGTAGTAACTGTGAGCCGACAGTTTAACGATGGACAGATGTTATACTTGCAGGATAAGACAGGCGGTATGGCTCTTTTTGTCCCTGTGGTAAACTTAAGCTTATTTACTCAGGTTCAAAACACAATAAAACGCGGGAATGAGATTAGGGTTAGAGGCATAACCGGCTATCAGAAAGGAGCGTTGGGGCTTACAGGTATTACTAGTCTGGCGGTTGTGAATACTTCCGTGACTGAGCCCATCCCGAAGCTTCTTACCATGGCACAATTAAGCGATCCGGAAAATCTGGGCCAGTTAGTACGGATTGACAGTTGTGTCATTCCAGAGAGCCGGCCGGTTTTTATTCCCGAATATGACTTTACATTCAGAGATTCAACAAACGCAACCGGTAAAATCAGAATAAAAGCAGGAGTTAATGACTTGGTAAACTCATTAAGACCCGCACGAAAATTTGTATTGACCGGTATTCTAGATACTTATGATCAGGACAATGAAATTGAGAATGGGAATGCCGGAGTCCGGATATACCCGCGTCAACAACAGGATATATCCGGAACAACTGAATTGGTTCAGTCTGATGGCGGTTTTCCGGATCGCTCGCAAACACTGGAAATTGCCGCATGGAATGTGGATAGTCTCGGAGCACCAACTCTCGGAGCATCGGCTCCCGGGCCAATTTTTGCGGGCGTTAATGATCAGACACAGCAGGAAAATATTACATCTATAATCCGCTATCTGAATCCGGATATAATGACACTGAACAGTGTGTCAAATCCAACGATGCTGACGGCCATTGCTGCACAGCTCAGTCTGACAGCTTTAACTTCTTATACGGCAATATGTCCGGATGGGGGATATTATCAAAACGGACTCTCAAAAACCTGCTTCCTTTACAAAACAACTCTGTTTGATACGCCGCCGAAAGTCACCGTTATTTCAACAGGTATGACGGCTATAGACTGGGATGGCGGACGTTTTCCTGTGCTTTTATCAGGTAATGTACGGCTTAACGGCTTGTCCAGACAACTGAACGTTATTGGAATACACGTACATGAAGGGCCAACCGTAACCGATTTTATGGTTCGCCAGCGTGCGGCTGCACAGCTCAAGGCGTATCTGGATGTAAGGCTAACCGAACCATACATTATTTCCGGTGAGTTCGGCGATGATATCACTACCTCAATAGCAGCACCGAATCCATCTCCTTATGAAGCAATTATCAGCTCAGCAGCCAGTTACTCTGCCATAACACGACCTTTATCTGAAAACCGGCTGACAACTTCACTGGCCGTGGATCGCATGAGCACTCATATACTGGTGACAGACAAATTGTTTTCGAATTACCTGCGCGGTACGGTCAATACGCTGTCTCCGGATGCAGTGGTGCCGACTTCGTTGAGTGATGTAGCCGCCTGGGGTATGAGTACCTCTGAATATGTGCCGGTTTTTGCACGCTTTAGTCTGGCTACACCTGGCTCATTAACAGCAACTTTGACTGGATCGACGACACTTTGTGGTGAATATTCTGCACCACTGCGGGTAAATATAGCCGGTGGTATCTCCCCGTATCAGCTTGTGATTAGTACCGGGACCGGTACGACAACCATTAGCAACTATACAAGTGGAGCTTTAATTCCACAGAGTCTGACCAGCACAACCAGTTACAGCCTTGTTTCGGTGACCGATGCGCTGAGTGTTACGGCAGGAACGCTATCTGGAACGGCTACTGTGACCGTCATTCCGAATGTACGGCCGGTCAGTGTTACCATCAGTCCGGCGAGTACCTCGTATTGTCAGGGAAAAACCGTTTCGCTGAGTGCCGTTGTGAACAGCGGGCAGTTACCGCTACGGTACCAATGGAACTCCGGTGAAGCGACACCGGTCATTTCCGCAACAGCGACGAGAGTTTACCAGCTGACGGTAATTGACGGACTGGGTTGTACGGGTATTGCCTCCATGAGTACGACCGTCAATACCATCCCGGATTTATCCACATTTGGGGCTTCGGTTTCGGCTTTATGTACGGCCACCGGCCAAGTAACTACGTTCACGGCCAATATCGGGAATCTGGCAGCAACCTCAAGCTATACACTTGGGAGCGTAACTGGATCTGTTTCTGGAACGATCGCTGGCATAGGGCGATATGAACAGTTCATGTCTGTGACCAGAACATCGGTCTACACGCTGACTGTCGGTACGCCTCAGGGTTGTACTGCCAGCGCTACCCAGAGTATCTCGCTGAATGCTACGCCGTCTATCGTTAGTTTTGCCGCAACCCCAAGTTGTGCCGGGCGTCCGTCAACCTTTACAGCCCTGGTCAGCGGGTTAACAGGTGGCTACAGTTATACATTGACAGACGGTTCATCGAATATCTTTGGCACCGGAACGGCTGCATCGCCATTCAACGCAGTGTTAGTACCGGTGGCAACCAGTACTTATTCACTGGTTGTTGCCAATCAGAATTGTGCCGCGCAGTCGACGGTTTTGGCTCAGGTGGGTACCTCAGCACCCACGGTTACGTTGACAAGATCATCCAGCGTGATTAGCTGCCAAAACCCTGTGGTATCGTTAAATGCCACATCTACGGGCGGGGTCAATTATGAGTTTTCTCCTGTAAACGGCGGGGTCTTGAGCAGTACGAACGGATTTATTTCGGTGAATCAGCCAGGGACGTATTCAGTAAAGGTTACAGATTTGTACGGTTGTACGGCTACCGCCTCTACATTTGTTATCGCTGATAATATGGCTCCTGTAGTAACATTAAATGCAGCTAGTACCGTATTTACCTGTACCAACCCGACAATTACCCTATTTGCATCTGGAGGTGGAACTTATTCGTTTTATAATCCGGCCGGAGGATTGATCGGATTTACTTCGAATACCATGCTGGTATCATCTGCCAGTGGAACGGGCACGTATCGGGTGGTTGTTTCGGGTGTTAATGGTTGCACGGCCGCCGCATCCATCAATCTGACTGCCAATAATTCTAATCCAATTGTGGGCTTGGCAGCAAGCGGTGCTATTTCCTGCACGCAGAATAAAGTGCAGCTGACGGCGACCTACACAAGCCAGGATCCGGCCTTAAGTTATCGATTCACCAAACCAGGTGATAATTCCTTCCTTGTAACTACAGCCTCGAATACCATTGAGGTAAACAGTAGCGGAACGTATAGTGTAGAAATTACCTTTCAGAACGGGTGTAAAGGAAATGCCAATGTAGCTGTTTCGCAGAGTACTGCAGTGCCAGGTGTAACCTTGGGCACGAGTGGTCAGCTTTCCTGTTCCAATCCGGTAATTACGCTAAGTGCCATTCATACAGAACCGGCATCGCGGTACGAATTTTCGACGCCATTAGGGGTAACAACCCTGATAACCCCACCAGCTAACTCGGTAACAGCCAATACCACCGGACTGTATACGCTAAAAGTAACGTTCCAGAGCGGTTGTAGCGCAACTGCGTCTGTTAATGTAACACAGAGTGCAGAGACACCCACCGTTTTATTGCAGTCCAGCGGTCAGCTATCCTGTTCACGGCCAACGGTGACACTGACGGCTATTCATACAGGAAACGCCCTCAGTTATCAGTTTGTTACACCGACAGGAACGGTAACCAATGGCAATAGCGGAAATTCCATTACGGTTTCACAGCCAGGGAGGTATTATGTAAGTGTACAATTTTCATCAGGGTGTTATGCTACAAGTTCTCAAATTGAGGTAACTAATCAGGCGGGGAATGTCTCAGCCTTGATTTCTGGCAATACAACCGTATGCGCTGGCGCCAGTACGATTCTGACTGTAATTACCAGCGATGATGCAACGGTCCGCTGGTCGACAGGCCCAATCACAAGAAGTATTTCTGTGCAGCCATCAGGGACGACACCAATCAGCGTAACAGCTTCCTTGGGGGGGTGTAATAATACAGCCAGTACAACGATTTACACTACCGCTTGTGCACCGCTCGTACTACTGGCGCCAACATATAACTGTAGTACGGGGCAGTTCGTTTTCCGGTCATCGGGCGGGGACGGTACTCAGGTTGAATATAATGCAGTCGGCATTACGGGCTGGTCATCCAATGCGGGGCCCTACATCGTCAAACCCTATGATGATGCCTCATCGTTTCTGCTGCTGGCACGAACGACGGCTAATCCTAATACCGTGGTGACGTATGTTTGGGATTGGAAAGCGGCTTGTACCAGTACTCCTCCGCCGACATCTACAACAGTAACTCCCCCATCAACGACGACTACAACCCCTCCATCGGCAACGACGACGACTGTCCCGTCTGCTACAACAGCATCATCGGTCAATATAGCATGTTCCAGTCCGACGGCTACCCTGGGAACCCCGTTGGCAATTGTGTCGCCGTCTTATAATTGCCAGACCGGTGCCCTCCAATTCATAACTACAGGCGGTAACGGGAAACCAATAGAGTACTCTGCTATCGGCATTACTGGCTGGACGGCCAATTGTCAGTCCGCGATTACCGATGCTCAGATGGTCTCATTAATCCGGAGTCAAAGTCCGGTCGTATCACCGTATATTTTATTGGCCCGACAGGACGGGAATACGGTTACCCTTACCTGGGACCCACGGACGGTCTGTGCGGCAGGCGGACGTGAACGTACCGGCAGTGCGGATTTTGTCAATGTAAAGGTACTCGGTAACCCAACGCTTAGTGAAGAAGTAGAGGTGGAGCTGGAAAGTACAGGCAACCATACAATTAGCCTGTACCTGACTGATGCGCAGGGGAATGTCCGGTTTGACGAACAGATTCAGAAACCGGCACCGGTCGAACGCAAAACAATCCGGTTGGGCCGTCAGGCCGGTATGTACCTGCTGATGGTGAAGTCGGGCTCAGCCGTAAAAGTGGTGAAGATCCTGCGGCAATAGCCGGCATTATTTACGCAAAACCCGGACAGGCCAGAGCCTGTCCGGGTTTTGTTTTTTACATCAGGGCACCGGCGGGTTCATCTACCCAGACAAGGGCGTTCGGATGACGCTGAATAATAGTAGCCGGGAAATCGGTTGACACCGGTGCTGTCAGCGCCTGATGAATGACGGCTGCTTTCCCCTGTCCGTTGGCCATCAGGATCACTTCTTTGGCATCCATCAAATGCTGTAGGCCGATGGTAATCCCTTTCGTCAGCGGTGTTGGTTTGGTAAAGTACTTCTGCCCGACAGTAATGGTTGTTTCGTGCAGGTCAATTACGTGGCAATAATTGGTAAACGGTGTACCCGGCTCGTTCAGGGCTATGTGCCCGTTCAGGCCGATACCTACCAGCAGCAGATCCAGCCCGCCGTGAGCAGCAATGGCTGCATCAATCCGACGGCATTCAGCCGCTAAATCATCCGCTTTCGCGTTGAAATAATGAATCCGTTCTGCCGGAATGCCGAGCGGAATAAACAGGTCGTGGTATAGGTGGTACGAGCAGCTTCCGTCATCATCCGGTCCCATGCCGACCCATTCGTCGAGGCCTATAAACGAACACTGATTCAGGTTGGCGTGGCCGGTCTGCGCCAGGTCAACCAGCTGGTGAAAGGTACCGATAGGCGTGGCGCCGGAAGCCAGGCAGATGAGGGCGTCCGGTTTACGTTTCAGGAGCGCCGCAATGTGTTCGGCAGCATGTTGCGACAGTTCAGCGTACGTAGGAAAACGACGGAATGACATACAATAAGGCTTGGAGTAAGGATTTGCTATTTCCTCAAAAAAACGAAAAATTGGTAAGCTTATACCCAAAAGCCCGTTATTATTGCGGAATGGAGTAAACAAAACGAGTTTATGCAATCGATCTTACCACTTCCGGTGCAGGGAATAAAACCAGGAACAAGCACCGGCCAGATTTTCTGGCACAACGACTCATCAGAACGAACCATTGAATCGTATTCACCGGCCGACGGCCAGCTAATCGCACGGGTCTATACCTCAACCCGCAGCGATTATGATAAAGTTATAGACACCGCCCAGGCTGCTTTCCACGACTGGCGGCGCTGGCCCGCACCGAAACGGGGCGATATTGTCCGGCAGATGGGGGATCAGTTCCGGATCTATAAAAAAGAGCTGGGAACGCTTGTGAGCTACGAAATGGGCAAATCGCTACAGGAAGGCCTGGGCGAGGTGCAGGAAATTATTGATATCTGTGATTTTGCCGTCGGACTGTCCCGACAGCTCTATGGCCTGACCATGCATTCGGAGCGGCCGTCGCACCGGATGTACGAACAATGGCATCCGCTGGGCATCGTCGGCATCATCTCGGCGTTTAATTTTCCGGTAGCCGTCTGGTCATGGAATGCCATGATTGCCTGGGTGTGTGGCGATGTGTGTGTCTGGAAACCTTCGGAAAAAACGCCGCTGACGGCACTGGCCTGTCAGCAGATCATTCAGGATGTATTGCGGAATAACGAGGTACCGGAAGGGGTCTCCTGCCTTATCAGCGGTGGCCGTGAAACCGGCGAATGGTTGTCCCGCGATCCGCGTGTGGCGCTGGTGTCGGCAACGGGCAGTACGCGTATGGGTAAGGCCGTCGGCAGTGCGGTGGCCGAACGAATGGGTCGCAGCCTGCTTGAGCTGGGCGGCAATAACGCCATCATTGTCTCGCAGCATGCTGATATCGACATTGCGATTCCGGCCATTGTGTTCGGTGCAGTCGGGACGGCTGGCCAGCGTTGTACGACCACCCGCCGGCTGATCATTCACGAAAGTATTTACGAAGAGGTAAAACAGCGGCTGGGTCGTGCCTATCAGCAGCTGCGGATCGGTAACCCGCTGGATGAGGTAAACCATGTCGGGCCGTTAATTGATCAGCAGGCGGTACAGAGCTATCTGGCGGCGGTTGACGAAATCCGTTCGCAGGGAGGCCGCTTTGTGGTGCAGCCGGGCGTGGTTGACGGTACCGGCTTCGAGTCGGGCTGCTACGTAAAACCGTGCATTGCCGAAGCCGAAAACCATTGGGCGGTGGTGCAGCGCGAAACATTCGCACCAATTCTGTACGTGATGAAGTACCGGACACTGGAAGACGCAATCGCCTTACAAAACGGAGTGCCGCAAGGGCTGTCGTCGTCAATTTTTACCCTGAATATGCGCGAAGCCGAGCAGTTCCTGTCAGTTGCCGGTTCTGACTGCGGCATTGCCAATGTGAATATCGGTACGTCAGGTGCTGAAATAGGCGGAGCATTCGGGGGGGAAAAGGAAACGGGCGGTGGCCGGGAGTCGGGCTCGGATGCCTGGAAAGCCTACATGCGCCGACAGACAAATACGATTAACTACGGAACAACGCTGCCGCTGGCACAGGGGATAAAGTTTGACCTGTAGAAAATGGATAGATAATGAATACTGGTTAATGAATAATGGACATTTCGGAATGCTGCATTGTACATTAACCAGTATTCATGTTACATTAAAATCAGGACAGCCACACCTTAATATGGCCTGCCATGGATTGGCCTGGTTCCAGTACCTGGAGGCCTTCGCCGTTATTAAACGCGTTAACGTTGGCTGACAGAGGTTCTATCGCAATGCTGTCGCGACGGTCCGGAGTATAGACAACCAGATACGGAAGGGACGAATCCTGCCAGACGTGTAAGGATGTATTGATGGCCGGTGCATGAAGTACCGTCTCGGCGCCGGTTTGCTCAGGCAATACCAGAAAGGCATTATCCAGGCTTTTTTCATGAAGAGAAAGCGGGCCTGAATACGGAAACGGCTTCCGGCCAACCGGCAACAGATCTTCGTCGAGCGTGATTGACGTGTCGGTCGGCAGCACAATGCTCATCCCGTCGACCGGCTCGTTGTTGAGTGTAAAATACGGGTGCCAGCCAAATGCCATCGGCGCACGGGTGATGCCGGTATTAGTCGCCCGGAAATCCAGCGACAACACAAGGTTATCCCCTTCGGCAAGTGCCAGCGTGTAGGTCATTTCGAGCCGGAACGGAAACGGATAGCCGTTTACCTCACCGGTGTAAATAAAAGCCAGGGTCAGCGAAGCGGCCTGTTCGCTAATGGTCTGGCCGACAAGTTCGAACGGTTTAGGGTGCACGAGTCCATGAATGGAATTATCGCGGCCATAATCATTGAACGGCAGGGTATAGGCCTCCCCGTCGAAGCGATAAATGCCATATTTGATCCGGCTCGGGAAAGGAAATAACAGGGCACTCGAATAGGCCTCGTCGGCTCTTAATGCTTCGGGGTTATCGGCAACCCGCAGCAATGAAACCAGGCCGTCGGGCTGATCCGGAGTCGGGGCTGAACCTGACTTTTTTAGAACAAGTTTACGGATTACACCACCGTGGCCAGGTACAACAATCAGGCCTTCACCGGTTTCTGTATACTGAATGACGTATTCGGTGTAGGCACCGAAGGGTTGTTGAGTAATTGAAAATGCCATAAAGCTGTAAATTCTGCGTCGTTATATAGGACACTAAAGTAGAGGAAGTTGTTCAGAAAAACGCAGAAAAGGGACAAGAAAGCCGATTAAAATTCGCCCTCTACACCGGCGCCAAAGAGCGCAAAATCAAATTTTACCGGATCGTCAGCATCAAGCTGCCGGAGCACATCCGTGAGTTCGAGCGCCGCTTTCCAGTCGGATTGCTCCCTCGTCAACAGCCCGAAGGTACGCGCCACCCGGCCGACATGCACATCGATGGGGATGACTAACTGACGGGGTTTGATCCGGGTCCAGATACCAAAGTCCACGCCCGCATTGTCCTGCCTGACCATCCAGCGAAGAAACATCAATAAGCGTTTACAGGTTGAGTTGCGGGCCGGTGTGGCAATGTGTTTCCGCGTGCGGGCAGGGAAATAGCTGTCATCAAGGTCATAACCGCCGCAGAACCGGTTGTGAAAGAGGATCAGGTGCGGCTCAACGGTGAGTGTATCAGGATCGTCCGGCAGAAACGCATCTTCGAGCGAGTCGTGCTGCTGGTAATATTGCCGGAAGAAATGCAGGAAATACAACGCATCGGTTGCGTTGAACGTGCGGTGTTTAAAATGAAGAAAGCGTTTCAGATCAGATTCCTGATGGTTCCGTATAAAGTCATACGGAGCCCCGTCCATGCGGGAAATAAGCTCCTGTGATTTTTTCAAAATTACCGGCCGCTGCCCCCAGGCCAGCATTGCGGCCCAGAAGCCCATAATCTCAATATCCTGCTTCAGTGTAAACCGGTGCGGAATACTGATCGGATCTTTATCAATGAAGGCAGGCTGGTTATACTGGCTTACTTTTTGATGCAGCAGCCTGATGATTTCGTCGGAAACAGGGTACATTATTAATGAGAACGGCCGCCGCTGATTACCCAGGCAAGCCCGCGGGAAATCGTGGAGAAAACGGCGACAATAACGGAAAAGACAGCCGTAAACAGGGCAATGAACGGATAGGCGATGGTGAACATAACACTGAATACCTTATAACCGGAGGTGGCCATGTATTTGGCATCACGTTCTTTGCGTCGCCGGGCAATTCGTTCTTCTTTAGTTTCCATAAGCTAATAGGTCTGAGCGGACATTAGGGGGCCATGTAAGACACCTCAGCCCGAAAACGTTGTTGGTTCGGGGAAAGTTTCTCAAAAGCCCTTGCTGAGAGTTTGATGAGAATCCGGTCATTGACCCCCGTATCAGGCAGCTTACCGATTACCTTTACCCAAAGCGACGTGTTGTTAATGTCGTTTCTGACCTGCACGAGCGTACCGGTCGGGGCCGTGCGGTGAAGCGCAAGGAGCTTCGGCGAGGTATCGGTCGGGTCAATCACATCGGCCATACCGATTTCGGAAATGCGGCGCCCTTTCGATGGCAGGGCAGGTACCGGTGTTTTTTCGGCCGAAATCGTCGGCTCAACCGGCGAGGGCTTGCCGAGTGCAGGTTTGGCCGATTCAGGTTTCGTCGTAACGGCTTTACCTGGCTCTGTCTTTGGCGGTTCGGCTTTCGGCGTTTCACTTTTCACCGGTTCCGGCCTGGCTGGCTCTGCTTTTGCAACCTCCGGCTTTGGGGCTGCCGGTTTAACCGCTGTTTCTGCCGGCCCTGAAGCATGGCGCGCGGCGAAAGCTTTTTCGGATACAATCAGTTCCTGTCCGGCCTTCAGATTATCGTTGGTCAGGTTGTTCCAGGTCCGGATTTCAGACTGAAGTACGCCATAGCGAACCGACAGACTGTACAGGGTCTGGCCTGCTTCAACAATATGGATACCCGGTGTTTTCGGGAATGATTTTTCAATGCGCTGAGCTGCTTTCACATCCAGTTCTGCCTGCTCTTTTGCATTTTTAGGCTTAGGCTCGGGTTTATAAAGCTCGGATTCGTCAATTTTGTCAGCGGATGCTGCTTTTGCCTCCTTCCGGACAGCAATAGTTGTCGGAATCCGGATCACCTGATTAAACTGCAGACCCGCCCCAAGCGTTGGATTAGCACTCTGGATGGTCTCAACCGAACTGTTATAGCGGCGGGCAATGCCGTACAGGGTTTGTCCGTCTTCGACACGGTGCAGAATAAAGACCTTACCGTCTTTCTTTTCGATACCGATTGAGTCAGCAGGAAAACGGGCTGCCTGACTTTGGTACCAGGTCAGAAAAAGGAGACCTAACAGCCGGAATGTTAACTTTTTATTCATGGGTAGCGGGTAAACAAAGTGTAAAAATAGGGATAAAACCGTTTTTTTGCCCTAAAAACAGCGGGAGATCCCGAAAGATACCCGTCTGTATAACGAAATAACCAGGATGAACTATATTGGCATTATACCGGCCCGGTACGGATCGACACGATTTCCGGGGAAGGCTTTAGTAGATATTAACGGCAAGACCATGGTACAGCGCGTGTATGAACAGGCGCTGAAGACATCGTCGCTGAGCCGGGTAGTGGTTGCTACTGACGACGACCGGATTTTCTCCCATGTACAAGGCTTTGGGGGCGAGGTGGTTATGACCTCAACCGAACACCAGAGCGGAACGGACCGCTGTCAGGAAGCCATGGAAATACTGGGCGGTGAAGCGGCCGGCGTCGACTATGTCGTAAATATCCAGGGCGACGAGCCGTTTATCCTCCCGCAGCAGATTAATCTGCTGACATCGATTCTGGATGGATCCACGGAACTGGCGACACTGGTGAAACGGATTAATGACGAGCATACGTTGTTCGACCCGAATTCGCCGAAGGTGGTGGTGAGCCAGTTCGGGAATCCGGTTACGCGGGAGGCACTGTATTTCAGCCGGCAACCAATTCCGTATCAGCGTAATCATGAACCCGCTCAGTGGCTGGAAAACCATGTTTATTATAAACACATTGGCTTGTATGCCTACCGCAAAGACGTCCTGGCCGGCATTACCCGGCTGGCACCGTCATCGCTGGAACGGGCCGAGGCGCTGGAGCAACTCCGCTGGATTGAAAACGGGTACCGCATCCGGATTATTGAGACGGAACTGGAAAGCCACGGCATCGACACACCGGGTGATTTGAAACGGGTGGTAGGGTAAAACCGGCACCGGACAGTGTTTACCGTTTATGGCTGACCAGCACCTGCTCTTTCGGTTCGCGCCGACGCCTTCCGGCTACCTGCATGTAGGGAACGGCATCAATCTGGTGCTGAATTATGTATTGGCCCGGCAGCTGAATGCCCGGATTCTGCTCCGGATCGATGACCTGGATGCGGACCGGAAACGGCCGGAATATATCCGGGATATCTTTGAC
>NZ_CAMFHL010000126.1 GCF_945952095.1 uncultured Arsenicibacter sp.
GGGCGGCCGTCCACCGTGGCTGTGCATATACGCCTGACAGGGTCAATACCGCAATCAGGGCAGCTAAAATGGTCTTTTGCATGTTTACTTAGTGTATAATGAACAATGTGAAATGGATAATGGCCTTGCTGAATCCTGATCAGTCCTTTTCCATCCCGTTTCACATTATTCATTGTTCATTTCACATTATTCATTGACTTAATACCCCGGATTCTGCACACACAGTTTGTTAGCGTCGATTTCGACCTGCGGGATCGGGAACAGGACCCGCTCGGGCTTAGCGTTGGTGACGCCCCGCGCCAGTGCCAGGGAAATGAACGTTCCCTGACGGATCAGATCTTCACGACGTTTGCCTTCCGATACAAACTCCCAGCCACGCTCCCGGAAAATGGCTGTCCGGAACGCTTCCTTCGTCGCCGCATCGGCAGCCGGCAGGTTTGGAATCCCCGCCCGCGTACGTACCTGGTTAATGAGTGCAGTGGCCTCAGCCGTCGGGCCGTTCAATTCGTTCAGAGCCTCGGCACGGGCCAGCAGAATGTCGGCATACCGGTATACCGGCACGTCATTGCCGCTGTTGTTGCCCACTGTGTTGTTATCCCAGTATTTAAAGCTGCGCGCGTTGTCGCCCGTCGACAGGTCAATGGTCTGGTTGCTGCTGTTTACGTAGCTCGTACAGATCAGCTGCAACCGCTTGTCGGCCGCCGCAAAGCTGCTCGTAAAGGCCGTCCGTAACCGGTATTGCGTGGCGAAGTTCGACATGGTTGATTTATAGGTGAAGTTCGGGAACTGCGGGCTGCTTTTATAAGCAGGCGGCAGGGCACCGGCCTGATACCAGTTGCCGAACGGATCTTCCGGACGACATTGCAACACCAGAATCATTTCCTTATTGGCCGCCCCTTCGTTTTCAATCCGGAACATACCCGCAAAATCAGGGTTCAGGGCGTAATAGTTGAGATCCATAACGGCCTTAGCCGAATTGGCGGCTTTCTGCCACTGCTTTGTGTTCAGGAAAAACTTGGCCAGCATGCTGTTGGCGACACCCTTGTTCAGGCGGCCATAGGCTTCTTCCTTCCCCGGATCGGGCAGATCAGCCAGGGACTCGGTTATTTCCTTTTCGATAAATGCCAGCATCTCGGCGTCACTGGCGCGGGCCAGTTCGGACGGCTGCGTCGTTGAGGTCCGAAGCGGCACCGGTCCGAAGAAACTGTACAGCAGCGCATAAGCATGGGCACGCAGCACACGGGCCTCGGCTTTATACAGTTTTTTCACCGCATCTGCCGCCGTTACCTTGTCGATATTCTCTACCACCCCGTTGGCGTCGCGGATAGTGCGGTAGTTCGGGGCCCACATATCGTCGTTGAACGTACCGAGTGTCGGGTCCCAGGTAAAGTTAATGATCTGGATCAGCTGACCGTTTTCAGCCCCGCCCGTGTTAAAACCCATATCGGTAGACACCTCAGAGTCGTTGATAACGAACCGAGAGTTAGTCTGGGTCTGTGCCTGCGCATAGGCCGAAAACAGCAGGGCTTTAATGCCGCTCTCGGTCGTCAGGACGTTACCCGGCGAAAACTCAGAGCGGGGGGCTACTTCCAGCGCTTTTTCACAGGATGTCAGGGCGAAAACCAGCGCAAGAGACGCGATATAATTGTATGCCTTTTTCATGTCGGATGATTGTTATGCGTTACGGTTTTGCCTACAGCTGCAGGTTAAGTCCTGCCGTAAATGTCCGGGTCAACGGATAGGTGTTGTAATCGATCCGTAAGATGTTGTCGCCGAGAGCGTTCGCTGCCGGATCGGAGCCCGTATACTTCGTGAAGTTGTACAGGTTCTGACCGTTCAGGAAAACAGAGGCACCGCTGAGGAACCGGCTTTTCGGTAAAGGCAGCTTGTAGGACAGGCGCACCGCCTGCACCCGCAGATAGGATGCATCTTCAACCGTTTTGTTGGTCACCTGCCGCTGCCCCTGCACATCATTCGGCAGGAACGACGGATAGTCGTTGGTCGGGTTGGTCGGTGTCCAGCGGTTCAGGTAGGGCACGGCCAGTTTGTTCCGGCGGTAATCAACCGGATAGTAGGCATCAACCAGACTACTGTTCAGCATCTTAGCGCCGTGTGATCCTTCAAAGAAAATATCCAGAATCAGCGTTTTGTAGGACACGCTGGTATTGAAACCATAGTAGAAATCCGGCAGTGACTTACCCAGAATAACGCGGTCGCTGGCGTTGATCACCTTGTTGCCGTCCAGATCGCGGTATTTCAGATCGCCCGGACGGACACCCGACTGCGCCTGACCGAAATCATCGCCGGTTTGCCACACGCCGTCTACCAGATAGCCATAGAAGGAGCCGATGGATTCACCCGGTTTCAGGATGCTCACCTGCCCGATACTGCCCGGACCCGAACCGATAAACTGCGACACCTTACCCAGGCTCAGCACACGGTTTTTCAGGGTAGTGATGTTAAAGCCGGCATCTACCCGGAAGTCCTTGCGGTCAACGGCCACACCTTTCAGCGCCAGTTCGATACCGGTATTGCGCATACTGCCGACGTTTTCAATCCGGCTACCGAATCCGGTACTGACCGGCTGCGGAATGTCATAGAGCAGGTTTGAGGTTTTCCGGTTGTAGTAATCAATGCTGCCCGTCAATCGGTTATTGAAAAATCCGAAGTCAAACCCGATGTCGGCCTGCACCGCTGATTCCCACTGCAAATCGGGATTGGCGCTGCGCGACGGTTGCAGCGAGCTGACCCGGTTGCCGTTGAAGACCGCGTTACGGCCCGCCGAGAAGGTGGAGAAATAGAGGTAATTAATCGTCGGCTGGTTACCGGTGGCTCCGTAGCTGGCACGGAATTTCAGGTCGCTCAGGCCATTGATGTTTTTCATGAAGTTTTCCTCAATAGCCCGCCACGCAAACGCTGCCGACGGGAAGTAGCCAAACCGCTTATTCGGGCCGAACCGCGCCGAACCATCCGCCCGAACCGAAAGCGTCAGCAGGTATTTGCTCATGAACGAGTAGTTGACCCGCCCCAGAAACGATACCAGTTTATTTTCCTGGCGCCCGCTACCCACACCGTTCAGTGTATTGTCGCCCGTACCCAAAGCGTTGAATGTCAGGTCAGGCAGCGAAAACGACCGTGAGTTGGCGATCAGGCTGCTGGACGTATAACGCTCGTAGGTTGCCCCCGCCACCGCCGTAATGCGGTGATTCTTAACTTCCTTGTTGTAATTCAGCGTTCCCTCGGTCAGGTAGTAGCCGCGTTTCCCGTCCCGCACGTCGGCATAGCCGTTATACGACAAACCGGTCAGCGTGGTCGGGTCAATCCAGAAATAACGCTGGTTGTCGTTCAGGTCGATGCCGACGCGTACCTTGGCCGACAGCGACGGCATCAGAAAATACTCGGCAAACATATTGCCGAACGTCCGGTACGTGTCGCCCATGCCATACTGCCCGTTGATGACGGCCAGCGGGCTGTCCATGGGTGCCATCAGTGAAGAGCGGTAGTACGTCCCGTCAGGGTTATAAGCCGGTACTGTCGGATCGTAGTTCTGGGCCATGTACAACGCACTGGCGTTATCATTCAGCCCGACACCGGTTGCGTTGTAGTAATCGCGGGTGTAGGCCGTTGCCAGGCTGATGCCGACATTGTACTTCTGCGCAACCCCGTTTTCGAGATTTACCCGCGCATTGTAACGCCGCGTAGCCGAGTTGAGCATGATCCCGTCCTGGTTGTAATAACCGGCTGAGATGTAATATTTTGTATTGGCACCCGCCCCGCTGAACGACAGGTCGTGGGTCTGAATCGGCGCGTCACGGAGCAGCAGACGCTGCCAGTCGGTATTGCTGTTGGTACCAGTTACTTTCGGCGTTGTCAGCTTACCCAGATCAATGATCGAGTTGATTACGTCGGTATATTCCGTACCGGTCATAAAGCGCTGTGTATTCGCTACTTTCTGTACGCCGTACGAACCATTGTATTCAACTTTCAACTTGCCGTCCTTGCCTTTTTTAGTTGTAATCAAGACTACCCCGTTAGCACCCCGCGAGCCGTAAATGGCCGTAGCCGAGGCATCTTTCAGGATTTCAATTGACTCAATATCAGCCGGATTCAGGCTATTCAGCGGCGTCCGGTTGTTCGGGTTGCTGGTTGTACCGCCTGCACTGGCCGACCCGATGGCCGCCGCGTCGTTCACCGGTAACCCGTCCACTACGTACAAGGGGTCGTTATTGCCCGTGATCGACGTAATGCCACGAATCTGCACGCTCATGGCAGAGCCAGGCTCCCCGCTTTTCTGGTAAATCTGCACGCCCGGCGACCGGCCTGCCAGTGTTTGCTGGAGGTTTACGTTGGCGCCCCGTGTCAGGTCCTGAGCTTTCAGCGACGTGACAGAGCCGGTCAGGTCGCTTTTCCGCACGGTACCGTACCCAACCACCACTACCTCATTCAGCGACTGGTTGTCTTCTTTCAGCTGGACGTTTAGCTCCGAACGGTTGCTGAGCGAAACCTCCTGCGCGACATAGCCAACATAGGAGAACACCAGCACTACCGCGCCGGCCGGTTCCGGAATCCGGAGCGAGTAACGGCCCTGCGCGTCGGTGGTCGTACCACGGCTGGTGCCTTTCACCACAACACTGACGCCGGGCAGCGCGGCATTATTATCTGCACCGGTCACCCTCCCGTTTACTGTGATGTCGGCCGGGCGTTCGGCCGCAGCGGCTATGGCGCCGGTGGTTGTATTTTCGTTGGCGGGGGCATTGGCTTCCATCGGGCCGGAAGCCGGTTCGCTTTGGGCGGGAAATCGGGCGTCGTTAGCCGAAGCCGACGATTTGCGTGCCAGAACCACCCACGTACCCGGTTTCACCTGTTTATACCGCAGATTGAACGGTTTCAGCAGGCGGCCCAACGCTACCTCCAGCGACGTTGTACCGGCCAGTGCATCGGCGGCCACCGTAAGGTTCGCAACCGTCCGGTCTTCGAACAGAATGTCTGCCCGATAGCGGCTTTTCAGTTCGTTTAACGCATCGGCCAGCCGGTGGGTTACTACTGCCGGCGTACTGCCCGACGTACGTGACTGTTGCCGGGCCATGGCCATAATCTGTCCGCTGGCAGGCTGTGGCCCACTGAGCAGTATGCCTACAAGCAGGACAGGCAGTCCAGATGAAAGTACATGTGAACGCATAAGTAAGTTATTCGGAAAGGATAAGTAAGTCAGTTAGTTATTCAAAAAAAGTGACGGTGTTCTCTTTTTGGCGGTAGTTGATTTCGAGCAGCTCAGCCACTACCTGAAGAAACTCATCGGCGTTATCGGCCTGAAATGAACCCGATACGGTACGATTGGCCAGTTCCGGATCTTTCAGCACCACATCGAGGTTATAATTATCGCGCAGCAGTTCAGCGATTTCGCTGACAGGGGTACGTTTAAACACAAACCGGTGTTCGCGCCATGCCGTACTGACGGCCGGTTCGGGCAGATGGCTCTGCTCCAGGCGGCCGGCTGCATTGACGCTTACTGCATCACCCGGCTTCAGCCGCAGTTTCTGCTCCGTTTTTGCCGCATTCCGGTAATTCAGCTGAATGGCGCCCTTGCTGAGCACAACCTTTGTCCCACCCGGGCGGTCATAGACATTAAACTCAGTACCAAGCACTTCGACATCCAGTCCACGGTGGGTATGCACAATAAACCGCTGGTGGGTAGCCGTGTGCCGCACGCTGAACGCCGCCTCTCCGGTCAGCCAGACGGTGCGGGATTTGTCGCCGAAGCCGAACCGTGGCAGGCGCAGGCTCGAATGGGCGTTGAGGGTCACGTCGGAGCCGTCGGGCAGGGTAAACCGGCGGGTTTCGCCGTAAGCCGTTTTCACCACAGTAAACATAATCCGGTTACGCAGCAGGTACGTGCCGAGACCCAGCAATACCGTAACGGAAGCCGCAATCAGCCAGCGCGACGGCCCGAAAAAGCCCAACCGCCGGATAATCGGCGTGGGCGGGGTTTCGGTGGCAGCCCCCTGCTGTTCCATTTCCGCAATCCGCGCCGACAGTTGCGTAAAGGCCGTATCCTCGTCGGCTAGGTACTGCAGGTGCTGGCGCTCCCATTCGTCCAGCCACGTCATATACGTCAGCTGATTTTCCGGCTGTTGCAGCCATTCCGCAATCATGGTCCGTTGTAAGGGTGTGGCCCGTCCGCTGAAGTGCTCAAACAACGTTTCTTTCATCGTGACCTTGTTCATTCCGTTAACGTGGTTAGTGAGGATACAGACGAAACCGGCCATTCGTTGGGCTGACTCAGCAGCAGCAGCCCGCAGAAAAGCCCCATACGCAGGGTTTGCCGCAGTTGCGATAAGGCACGGCTCAGATGCGCTTCAATCGTTTTAGGCGAAATCTGAAGCTCATCCGCAATTTCACGGTGTTTTTTGCCTTCAAAGCGGCTCATGACAAACACACGCTGGCACTGCGGCGGCAACAGGCGCACGGTCTCTTCAATCCGCTGATACAGTTCGGTATATTGCAGCAACTGCTCCGGATTCTGGACATGGCCCGTATCCAGCCGTTCGCGGTCGGTCTGATCATCGACCGGTACGGCATCCAGATTAAACTCCTGCCGCAGGTGCGAATACGACCGCTTCCGGACCGCGCTGTACAGATACCCCTGAAACGAGGTGTTGATCTGTAAATGCACCTGATTTTTCCAGAAGCTGAGAAACACTTCGCTCACCAGATCCTCGGCAATCGTCCGTGAATGCACAAACCGGGCAGCCTGACTGCATAATGGCCGGTAGTACCGCCGGAACAGCAGTTCGTAGCCACGGCGGGCATCTTCGCTAAAGGCCTGACGAATCATAAATTCAGGATCCATCAGCACCGGATCGCCGGATGCTTTTCCGAACGGATTCGTTGATACAGCAAGATTGGGTTGTTTATCAGCCATTACGGTCAAATCATCATCACCTATCTCTAAGTCCGCATTTGCAGCCTCCCCCCTTAGTCGATTCGTAGATTTTTTTTCATTATTCGGAGGCAGCAATTCATCCTCTTCTATAAATCATTGATTTACAATAGCTATACGTACGGGCGACCCCACGTGGTCGCCCTTCACCTCCATGCCCACGTGGTCGCCCTTCACCTCCATGCCCACGTGATCGCCCCTTTACCTCCATGCCCACGTGATCGCCCCTTTACCTCCATGCCCACCCGTAACTGTACTTGCAGCAAAAACTTTAAACTCTATAGAATTTATAGTAATTAATAAAAAAAACATAGCCAGTCGCGAGACCGGCTATTGTTGGCTTAAAAGTGCAAAGCAAATAACTTACGACCAAACAAACGTATCAAAAATGCCTAAAATTCCTTGTCGCCATACTCATTGGCCGGCAGCTTCGCCCGTTTGCTCAGTTGCCGGAAGGTATAGCTCAGGTTCAGCAGAAACATGTCTTTCTCCTGAATGTAGTTGGTTGTGGTGTAAAAATTCCGGCCGTAGGTGGTGATACGCTGCTCATTGGCTGGCAACCAACCCATGCTGATGTTCTGCCATTGAAGCATCATAGTCAGCCGGTTTGCCAGAAAACTCTTTTTCACCAGCAGATTCGGCGTCAGAAAGCGGGAGTCTTCGCCCTGAGCCGTTACGCGCTTCGACAGGTAGTTGACGTTGGCCTGCACCGACCAGGTCGGCGACAGTTGCAGGTTGGTATTGGCATTGAACGAATAGACCCAAGCCTTCTGCGCCACAATTACGTCATTCTGAAACAACTGGCCGTTCTGGTGGTAGCGGTACAGGGTTCCACCCGCAAACAGCGACCATTTTTTCGTCAGTTTCAGGTCGGCGGCCACCTCTACCCCTACCCGCTGCGCCAGTCCGGCATTGGTAAAAATCCGGCTCAGAATGGTATCGGCATACACGCGGTTCACACGGTTCACCACGTTTTGTACACCCTGATAATAGGCCGTCAGCAGCAGCGTATTGCGGCCGATTTCTTTGCTGGCACCGATTTCGGCCAGATTTACAAACTCCGGCAACAGGTTCGGATCACCCTGTTCAAGTGTTTCAGAGTGCTCGCGCTCCGGCAGCGGATTCAGGGCAAAATTGCTGTTGCGCTGCACCCGGCGGCTATAACCTGCCCGGAATGCCAGTCCTGCCTTTGGTTTAAATTGCAGGTTGACGGATGGAAACAGGTTATTCAGCCGCAGCAAATACGTCTGGTTGGCCGGTAGTGACGTTACCGTCCGGCTGGCGTATTCATAGCGCAGACCAACGGTATAGTTCAACCGCTTCTGCGTCTTGCCAAACTGCGTATAGAGACTATGAATCCGGTTGTCAATCGTAGTGGTTCCGGTAAAGGCAGGTACCAGGCGATACGGCTGCCCGTTGCCGTCTTGTTGCCAGTAGCGGTAATCGCCCGCATCCTGCTGGTAGCGTAGCTGGTAGCCACTCTCCCATTTGCCGCCCCAAAGCGGTACGCTCAGGTCCAGATTTCCCCGCAGGTTCTGAATCGGCCGGCTGGTGGTTGAGTACGAAAACTGTAGCGTGTCGCGGTAATTTGCCTGATTCAGGTTGCGGTTGCTGGTAAAACCGCCGATGCGGTCATACTCATACAACAGTCCCGCATTCAGCGTCGCTTTTCCGGTAAATGTATGCGTATGGTCGAGGCTGACGGTATAAAAATCGCCCTGCTTCCGGACGAGGTTGGCGTTAAAATACGCGCGCTGGTTCAGCAGCTGACCGGTCGTTGCGTCAAGGGTTGTGTTCCGGTAAAACAAATCGGCAATGCGGTCTTCGGTGCGGTGGCTTTGGTACAGCCCCAGATTCCACGACGACCGCGCCGAGGGCGTATAGGCAACGGCCAGTCGGTTGGTGAGCGTATGGCGGTCGAAACTCCGTTCACCTTCCGACGGAAAACGGGTAATGCGGTTATTGAGCGTCGTGCTGACATCTCCGACCCGGCGACCGGCAATGTCATTGCGGATATAGGCTGAACTGAGGCTCATGTCCCATTTGGCCGACCGGTAGTTGAGGGTCATATCGGGGCTGTAACGCACGGGGCCACGGGCATTGCCAAAGTCGTTGACAGAAGGTAATCCGAGCATGCCGTTCACGACCGCCGACCAGCCCTTGTCAGCGCCTTTTTTGGTAACGATGGCAATGATGCCCGCCTTGCCGTCGGGGTCAAACTGTGCGTTCGGAATTGTGATAACCTCAATCGACTCAATGCTGTTGGCAGGCAACTGATTCAGCAGGGTTCCCAGATTGGCCTGTACCGGCTTGCCATTGAGCAGCACCAGAAAGCCGTTTGTGCCGCGCAGGCTTACATCGCCCTCGGCATTGATGGTCAGGCCGGGCAGGTTGCGCAGCAGGTCCGTGGCCGTACCACCGGCCGCCGCCCCGAACTGACCGGCCCGATACGACTGCCGGTCGGTTTTAATAGTCAGTGCCTCCCGCTGACCGGTGACCTTAACCTCCGTCAGCAGGCGGGTATCGACCTCAACCATCAGCATGCCAACGTCCAGTGCCTGATCGCGGCTTATTTTCAGTGGCTTCCTGAGCGGTTGATAACCAACCAGAAACGTACGGAGACTATAATTACCTGCCTTCACGTTGGGAATCCGGAAATGCCCGACCGAATCAGTCACTTCTCCGGCAACGGCCACCGAATCAGGCAGGCGATAAAGCGCCACGCTCACGAACGGCACAGGTTTCGCGGAAGACTTGTCGACCACCGTTCCGGTGACGATTGTCTGGGCGAAAGCAAGTTGCGTGATGCAGCATAACAGACCGCAAAAGCCTGATAAAGATCGTTTCATAGCAGTATAAGTACCTTTCAGGCTGGCATATACTCGTATGTCAACAATAGTGGTCTTTACCCTTAGTTTATTTTATGACTGCGGCCGTATCCATTGTTCGAGAAACACGCTGATAAAAGCAGTACTACGCAGGCGGAAGGCCATTTTGATACTACGTAGCCCTACCGTCAGAAAATAACCTACACGTTTTACAAGGCTTTGTTGTCCAGCCTGGTAAGCACCTTCGCAGTACAACCCGAACCGGAAAAGGCTGGTATCAATATCCTGATAATTACCACTCTCCAAAAAGTGCGTAAAGCGACTATCAGTCACCGCAAACGCCGGATAAACGCGCTTATAACGGTCAAAAAAGTCGAAATCACTGAAGTAGAGGCGGATTTCTTCATTATATCCTCCTGCGGTATTGAAGGCATTGGTCTTAATAAGAACGCCACTATTCAGGATATTAAGCCCTTTAACTTCATGCTCGCCAGGCTGGATAAAGGGCAGATGGCTCCCCCGTAACAGCCTGTATTTACAAGGAGAGTTCAGCACACCGTTGACATATAGTTGCGGCACATGCAGCGAAATTTCCGGAAATCTGTCAACGGACGCCTGGTAGGCAGTCAATGCATCGGGCGGTAATACGGTATCCTGATCAAGCAGCAGCATCCACTGTTTTCCGAGACCAGACGCCAGCTTCGCTGCCTGGTTATAGGCTTTGCTTACACCCGGATTAGCAGGGTTAGAGACGTAATGGATTCTCAGCCGGTCGTCCATTGATGTGGGGATAAGTGTAGCGGCAGGGCTATTATCGTACACATACAGATCAACGATTGGGGCAGGCGTCAGGCTATTGATCACCTGAACCAGCGAGGCGTAGGCAGCGGACTTTTTTAAAGGTATTTTATAGAGTACAATTACAATCAGGCACTGGTGGATCATTTAGCAACGTATTATAAGGTGTGTATGCCGATCAGGAAATTAAATATACAATTATATGTATTTTTGTTTACAAAAATACCAGCTATGCACTTTTGCTACAATTCTTGCTAGTCATTTCCAGACCTAGTTGTGTTTATGATGGTTGTTGCATTGTGATAGAAAAACCCGAATTGACAACAACACTTACGGACCATTGAGCCCCGGCTCACGCCGGTACCGTCCTGACGACCCTCGGCATAGCGGGTCTGCTGCTGGATGTGGGCCTGAATGCCGGCCTGTACCGGCTCCTCAAAAACCTGAGCGACGACGGCACATGGGGCTGGGCGGATGCTCACCGACCGGCAAGCCTTTCAGTAGAATCCGATGGGGCTGGTGAAGGGGTAATTGGCGGGGGGGAAACTGTCAAATCCTTCGTTGTCTTTTTGACTCGTGCCATTGCTGCCCGGCTTGAGTTACATTCTTTTCTGACCAGCCGCAACTTAGCCTTATCCTTATGGTAGATCCTAAAGCGTTCAGTCAGGTTTTCGTCTTTGAAAATGATTTGGTTTTGGGCATTTGACGTGTATTCAATAGCAGCTAAATCCGGATTCGTCACCTCCTTAAAACGGTCAACGATAATTGAGAACGTATTAGGCTGCCGGTGATCAACAGCTAGTTCAGTCCACTTAGATAAAATCCCTGTCTCCTGACACTTCACCTGGCCTTTGACAGAGTGGATATCAAAATATGCTTGCTTCACAGCACGAATATCAGCGTGAACCGAGTTTCGGCAAGCCACGTAAAACAACTTTTCGGGTTCATACCTCTTATTGTTAATCAACATCAGGTACGAAATATATTGACTTGTATCATCCGCATAGAAGACCTCGAAGCATTTGGTGTTAAACTGAACACGCGCTACTTGAATATCTTTTATATAGAAATCATCTTCGTCCTCATCTGAGGTATTTTCGACCGCTTCTTCTGCATCCTCACTTTCCTGCTC
Organism: uncultured Arsenicibacter sp.; assembly: GCF_945952095.1. GTDB lineage: Bacteria > Bacteroidota > Bacteroidia > Cytophagales > Spirosomataceae > Arsenicibacter. The sequence goes on from NZ_CAMFHL010000126.1 coordinate 11,699, forward strand.
TGTCTCTTCATCCACTGCAAGAGAGTTCAAATAGTCATATTCGAGAAGATCAGCAACCGCCTGAAAATCAGACCCACTCAATGATTCTCCGAAGTTGTAAGCATTCAAAATTGCTTTGTAGTAAGCAAGTGCATCTTTCTTATACTTAAACTCGTTTTTGCCTATTTTGAGCGGTCGTACCATTCTTTCTATTCCCTTTACCGGCAGTAACCCGCCTGATAGTTTGATTTTTCTAAGTCAGACAGTTTCATATCGCCCAGAGTACAGGGGTGCTACCTGTCCACCGCAAGCTTGAATTTATAACACTTAACTTTCTAACGCGCTAAAGCAACCGTAGCCAGATGCCCATCCCACAATACGCGACTTGTGTAAAGTTAAAGTAACTCCATGCTCTTGGTCGGGAAGAAATTCAAAAGTAATGTCAATGTATGAGAAGTTTTCCTTGTGGGCTTCATACACTATCAGATCGCTGATAGCCAATGCCTGTTTAAGGTCATTTATAGACAACAGTTCTGGAAACAAAAAATCATCATATCCAATCCAGTCAATCCAGACGGGATACAAGGTGTTCTTCGTGTAATCATAAACTAATTCAAGAATTTCTTGCTGGTGCTCAGTCAAGTAGATCAAAGCGTTTATTTGTTCTTGCGTCAACTCAATTGAATAGCAGTTTTTAGAATCGCTAAGTGTGAGCGGTACAATACCATCGATTCTATTTTTTGAGTTTAGATTGTTTGAGCCGTAATGTGCTGGTTCTGGAATTTCTTTTTGAGTTAGAACCGGTAGTTGAATAGTGGCGATGAAGTCATCGAATTTAAGATTCAGCATACTATAAATGGAGTAATATTTGTATTCAAATGAAAACTGCCAGACTCAGACCTTTACCAAAATCTCAAGTTATGCTTGCCGACCGGAATCTGACTAACGAGCAAAAAACGCTGACTGTAAAACTACTATGCCTGTCAGCGGCAATCTGCCAATGAACGCCCTACACAGACTTGGCTCAACATACCAACACACCCAAAATCAATAAACGTTAATCTACTAACTACCAGCAAATTAACACTTAGTACTCCCCCGATAGTCACAGCTAACCCTCTTCCAATGCAATTATGAAAATATACCCAAAATTGTCAACGGGAAATCCCCCTTTGACAAAGCAACAAAAACAATCACTTATATGTACCGTATACCTAAAAAGCCCTGATCAATACTCTGATCTTGAAGAGTATCGTCTTTTGTTCTAAATCATAGCTCTGCGGCAGCGGCAAGCATCACTTTATTACCTTCCCTACCGACCCACAGACCAACAAAAAAGGCCCTTTTCAGGGCCTCATGCGTTTTTGGAATATTGTGTAAGCCTACTTTCCAATACAGAAAGTAAATATTACGTATAAATCACAGATAAACAGATACTTACATTCAAGAAAAACAATTATAGGTACAAATAAGGGCCAATACTAAACATCATACAAAAAAAGTGCCTAATTGACTTACCTTTTACTACCTCATCAGATAAAGCGTTAAAGACTTAATAATTCACTTTAAACCATTTCGCTGTTATCAAAATGAAAGCACTATTTACTACCTCACTTCTGTTTATCGGTCTACTAACCTCGTCATTCGCTCAGTCTGTATTCAACGTTCCTCCTCTTGGCAGTACCCAGCGACAGAGTACAACTGCTAATGACTATAGGTACACCACACCAACACAGCCAGCTCCTGCCGCTCGTTATCAGGAAGGGTATTACCGGAGCAACGGAACGTATGTGCAGCCACACATGAAGACTGAAAGTAATAACACGAATTGGGACAACTATTCGACCCAGGGCAATACGAACCCTTATACATCGCAACAAGGAACCAGAGCACGAGACTACTCAAATGATGCATACAACTACGGCCAAAGCCAAACGATTTACACCGGTCCCAGAGGAGGGCAGTATTACTACAATAGCAACGGCAATAGGGTATACGTACCGAAACGGTCAACCAGTCCTTTCTAAAACAGAAAACCCCTCCACAATTAGCGGAGGGGCAGTACTTTAACTTTCTTCGGCTCGCTCCCTCATTATAGCTCGCACCTTTCTGCATGGCTCGTGAATAGCTACCAGGAAGGCGGATAACTCGGTAAGACAGTCTAGGTTATTCCAGGCACTTTGTATGCCCTGTGGCGTTCCTTCTTTCAGCATTTGAGCCGTTGAATCTTTCATCACTTCATTGATTGCGCGAACAATCGACGCTAAGCCGAAAGAGTCAAAGAGGTTGTGTGCCTCGGCATGAATGGCCATCAGCTCACTGACTGGTAATTGCAAGGGAGAGGGAGTAGTGTTTTTCTTTACCTTTGCGCCCGTGCTTACAGGCAGATTGTTGAAAGCAGTCATAAAAGTTTGTAGCTACCGCCCTCTATTGTTCCCGCAGTAGAGGGCTTTTTTGTTTAAACCAGATAAAGCACATTGAGCCGGATTCACGGCCAACACATCAGCAATAGCAAATGCACGAACTACGGGACGGTTTGCGTCCTTCGCCTGCATGGCCATCATTGTCTTTATTGGTTTAAAAGTAGAATGCTTGAGAGGTAGTTACTGTGTGTGCGGAATGCGAAAGCAATATCGTATTCTCCTGTATTCTGCGCAAGTATTGCACAGTATTTATTTCCCGGCTACTATCCGGCTGGCCTCTCTGCCTGAAAAGAACGCCATCAACTGTGCCTCGTAAAAAAAAAGGGTAAGGGATTCCTTTACGCCTATATACGGAAAGACGGGGGGTAAGGGGCAAAAACCGACGTTGTTCGCTGCGAATCAGTATACTGTTTCCGGTGTACAACTACCTACCGAAAGTTATGGCTGCGTATAACCTGAATCACTGTTAGTTGTTGTCTGTCAGTGCTTTAGCTGAGAGTCGAGCGGGTGTCGTTTTGCGGTAGTATACGCACATGAATGTAATACCGAATGGTCATTGCGGGGCGCTTTAATCGCGTTTCCAGCCCCTGATAGCATAAAGTATGGCTTTGGGTGTTTCGGGGTTGATGTGCCGGTGTGGTATGAATACTGGGTAAGTAGGTGGGTGGGTGTAGTGTCGCTGCGATAATGCTTTGTGGTTAGTGTTGCTTTATTCTCAAGTAGCATAAAAAATGGGGAAGCGGTTATAACTCCACCTCCCCGAATAGTTTAGTTATCGAAAATATCAGCCGCGTAGTCGTTTGGCGGTACTTCGATAGCCTGGTCCCTGATCATTTTTCCCATCTTGCTGTTATTAAGCCTGCCGGTTTCAGTTGTGTTGCTTTTCAACCGCGTAACAAGTGATGGGTTGACAGGTAATAGCATATCAACGTCGTAAAATTTCTGTCCGTCCGCCTTGCCTGAATACTTATAGGTGCCTTTTCCGGTTACGGTGTCGGTATACCCGAAGGCATTCGGGCCAACAGTCCCCCTACTACCTAGCCTAACAGGAAGGTCAAAAAGTCTACCGTACTTTGCCTTTGCTGCCTCATCGGAAGAAATACGAACACGAACCTGCTGTAGGTACTCTTTCCCGCCCGTTGCCTTCTGGTATGGGCTTTGCTGGTCGGCTGGTACATCGCGGATAAATATGTTTCCTGTGCCCACAATGTTGTAATTTGACCTCGATAAATCAGTTCTTCTCAGGTCAACCCCGCCGGCTTCATTTGGGGCCATTACAAAGGCTTCGTTGACGTTTCCGCCCTGGTAGTTGCCGGAGGTTTTATTTTCCCTAAACCCTAGACCTGATAATACAGCGTCAGCAATAGCACTGGCATCAAAACCGGAGATTACAGAGGGCGATTTTTCCGGTTTTCCGTCCTTGTAGACAGTTACCGGTACAGAGGCCGGTACGCCTGACCGGTCACGAGTGACTATATTACGCTCATTAAAGGTAGTTGCCCACATATCTGGGCCGCTGTATGACTGCTGTAAAGCAGCATTGCGCTCTTTCGCTAAGGCGATTCTTGCCCAACCCTGCTGTAGCTTTTGCACTTCTACCGGATTAATTACGTCGAATTTGTAGAACACCGGCCCTAATGTTTTGCCATATCGAACCATATAATCTTTAGCATCATCCGACGCCATCCCGGAGCTTACTAGTGCGGAAATAATTTCATTGTCATTTGCCATAACTTTCTCGAAGGTGTCCTTTGCTTGTGGGGAATAGCTCTCCGTAATCGCCTTCTGCCAGCCTGATTTCACTTCATACCCACCATTGTACATGAGATGATCTGTACGGCCGTTTACAAAGTCAACGTAGTTATCACGGGCTGTAGCGGTTTTTGTGCTACCATCAGCCAATTTGTACTGCACGGGCCGGTCGATGAGTCCCTTACTCTGATCGGCAATCAGCCGGCCGTAGTTGAGTTTGTTATTCTGCGCCTGGGTGTACAGAGGGGAGTTCATTATCTGCGTGCGCATACCCGCCAAATCCTGCATGTACATCGTTTTGGCGTACTTCGCGTAGTCGCCGCCGAAGTCTTTTCTGACCCGCTCACCGATCTGCGTGCGTACGCTGTCCATCAGGGATTTCCACCGGTCTTTATCCGGGGATAGAAAGTCCTGCTGATACAGACTGGTCAGTTCCTGCTGAGTAGCTAATGCGGCCTGCTGCGCCTGTGCCTCCTGCTGCTGGGTCTGCTGGGTGATTGCCGCCTGCATAGAAAGTGCCCGGTCCTTGTCGGCTCTCAGCTGCGCAAACGAAGTGGTCGGCTTTAGGAGTGCTGCCGTTATGGCTGCATTCGCAGATGGATTGGGGTTGTAAGTTGCCATAGTTGATAATTAGTTGAATGGGATTTTTTTAATTGGTTTTGCTCCTTTCTGCGCTTCGCTTGTTAGGCACTGCATTACTTTATCATCAGTAAGCATGTCCTCAGCGTCTGTGTAATCGAAAATCTCGGCTATACTTTCAGCGTCGAAGAGTACCTCACCCGTTTCTTTATCTACTGCTATGCGTACAGGGGTGCCCTCGAAGTCGGAGAGGTAAAACGCGTGGGTTTCGGTTTCGCTCGTCTTGATCATTTTTGTGGTGTTTAAAAGTGAAAAATGTATAGGATGACGTACTGACAGAACCGACAGAAGGTAGTTGGATGGGATTTTGTCAGTTTTGTCGGTTACTCGTATTACGCGTTTTGCATAAAAAGTGGGTTAACCCTGTAGCGGTCTGCTTCGGGTCTGCCGCCGGTCTCGGGTTGCTCCTCCGGCCGTACATAGTGGCTATTCATCAGGATTGAAAGGGCCGCTTCTGCCAGTGAGGTGGTGTTGAGGTGACTCCAACCGTTACGTACGATCTCGCGCACTTTAAAACCGTCTTTCAGGTTCCCCGCTTTGATCTCCCTCAGAATCCTGCTTGCACCTTCTACCGGCGCTGTGTCGAGCAGGCCGTAAATCCTTCTGGCGTGACTGGTCAGATAATCGCACCACTTGACTGCCATCTGTGTGGCCTCCGAGCTTACGTGCTTTTCATTGCTGCCTGAATCAACTGCATTGGTTACATGAAACACAAGGGCAAGCGAAGGCATTAGGGAGCGGTATTTCGTTAGGTGTTCCATCATTAGCCCCGTTTCTGCCGGTAGTGTCTGAGTTTCCAGGCGTATCAGCCACTGTTTAAATGCCTCCTGGGCTTCTGCATCAAATCGGGTGTAAGCGAACCTGCCATACTCTTCTACGTACCCCAGCTGCGAGAGGTCAGCCTCAGCAATCCGCTTTATAAGGTCGTAAGCCCTGGCTCTCGCTGCTTTGTCCGGCTGTTCATCGGTGTAGGCCCACTGCGGTTTGTCAGGGTATACAGCTACTTGTAATCGCTGCACAAAGCCATCGTTTTCATAACCCGTAGCTGCCTGTAAGTAGCCGATTAGCTTTGCGGGTTGAATGCCGCCAAAGAGGGAAAGGCAGAGAGATTTAATGTGCATCGTTCCTCGGCCGATCCGATCTATCGTAAACCCTGCTGATCCGTTCCAGGCTTCCAGGTAAAACGCCCTGTCTTGCTCGTGGCCGGATTTGTCCCAGCTCGATAACAGCCCAATTAGCTCGTCCCGATGTTGCAAAAGGCCATTAGGGTTTTCATTGAGTAGCTCGCCTTGCTTCTCGATAGTAGCATCATTGGTCATGTACCGGCGTTGTACCGGTTTGGCTGGTTGCTCCGGAAACTCAACCGGGTTGCTTACGGGCTTACCTTTTAGCCTATCAGTTTCCTGAGCCTGAAACGCCTTTTTCTGTGCCTCGAAGGTTAGTTTCTGTGCCTCGAAGGCGTGCAAGGCTGCGTCAAATTCCTTTTGTGCCTCCGCAACCAATTGATTTAAAGGCTTTAATACCTCAGCAACAGACGGACTTTTCATCATCGACGGATCGCCGATTACCGCCCCCCAGAGGTTAGGGACGATAGTCCAATCATCTTTAGCCTTCGGTTTGATAGCCAAGCGCGTACCGACAAGGGAAGAGACCGAGACAACGAATGCAGCCGCAACATAATCTAAGGGGCATTTCATACGGCCGGCAATATCTAGCAACCACCCCCGTACTGCTTCCGGCAACATATCCGGCTCAATACTTCTGACTGGTAACAGGCTCGTTTTAATAGGTAGCGGCTCCGGCCATTCGTCAGAGGGGCATTGCTGCTCTTCGCTGATAATGGGCTTTTCAGACTCTTTAATTGCCTGTTTTTCAGTGATTAGTGGCCGGTAGTCCGGTAGTAGAGGCAATGTTACGGCGTCGTTGTTAATGTGTAATTTGGCGTCGTGGGAGACGTAACACAGGGCGGTAATGTCCTTTGTAAAGTCGCTGGCCTCTACTTTGAAGGCGCCCCGATAGTAATCGGCCATCTGTCCATGAAAGGCCGGGTACTCCTCCTTTGCACTGATTGCAATTCTGCACAACACCTTTACACCTTTGCCGCCTGCACTGACCCAAGAGGCATACACTGATTTATCGGCTTTCAGTCCCTCGATTAGCGCCGGCCGAATAAGGTCGGGGACTTCGGAAAAGTCAAGGTATAGTAAGCCGGATGGACTGACTACATTACTAGCCAGACGACTACCTTGATAGTGGCATCCAAAGCAAACAGCCGCTAATGAGTTGGTTTTCTGTCGTTTTCGTGCCTTCCGGTCGGCCGTGGCTCTAATCGCCTGTGTCCGAGAAGCGTAGGTTTGCGAGCGAATACGCCCCAGAACGTCAGCAACCGGCTTTAGTTCGAATGCAGACGGCTTCATTACTGACCTGTGAACAGGGAGAAACATGCTTTCAGGCTGCATACTGCTGCGCCCCCATCGCGTTCACTTTCGACCAAAAGCTGTTTCTATACTGATCCTCTGCCGATTCTTTTGCCCACGTCTCAAGCGGTGGTGGGGTTGTCGTTAGTGACTCATGGTATATACGTTGCTCTTCGGCGTAATCCTGAATTGCCTGCTGAAAGTCTATGAAGAACGGTAAACAGCTCCTTTTGTCGTAAGCGTCAGTGCTCGGACTGTCTCTTATACACATCTCCGAGCCCACGAGACAAGAGGCAATCTC
>NZ_CAMFHL010000127.1 GCF_945952095.1 uncultured Arsenicibacter sp.
GTGTAGGCTTCCGGCACCGAAATGACCAGACGTAGCTTTTGTTGCTCGGTCAGGACAAAAAGCGGGAACTCCGAGCCCTTTCCGGCCGGCCCGATATAGGCACCCGTGCTGGCGTTCCGTGCGCTGATTACGCCGCTGAACGGGGCCCGGATTTCAAGGTATTTCCGCAGGTCGGCCACTTCACGGTAGGATGAGCGGGCGGCATCGAGCTGGGCCAGATCGGCGTTCCGCTTCGCCAGCGCCTGATCGACGTCGTTTTTCGACACGGCTCCCGACATTTTGCTGGCCTCCAGAATCCGCTCATAATTGGCTTTGCTGGCAATCGAAACCGCTTCCTGCGCTTTCAGCCGCGACTCTGCCGAGGCCACCTGCGCACTCAGTTCCGGCGCTTCGGCAAGGGCCAGCAACTGTCCCTGCCGTACTTCGGTGCCGATGTCGGCATACAGCGCCTTGATGTAGCCCGTCACCCGGGCATAAATATCAACATCCCGGAACGCCACCAGCTCGCCCGGCACGTGCAGTTCGGTCGTCAGCTTGCCTTTCGTCAGGGCAAATACTTCGGTAGTGGCCGGCGCTTCGACCGTTTCGGTGGCTTCTGCCTTACTTTCTGAGGTATGGCAACCGGATAATACGGTCGTACCGATTACTAAACAGCTCCCCACAGCCATCAGGCCATAAAACGATCGATTAATTAGCCGAATCATACGATGAAGGAATATAAAACTTACTTTCTTTGTCTTCAGGATCCAGTGATACAGACTGGGTAGTTGTTTTAGCCTGCACCCACGCGAAGGCCAACGGTAAAATATACAGCGCCGCAAAGGTAGAGGCAATCAGCCCGCCAATCACCGCCCGACCCAGCGGCGCAGTCTGCGAACCGCCTTCGCCCAGGCCGCTCGCCATCGGAATCATCCCGACAATCATCGCCACGCTGGTCATGATAATCGGCCGTAACCGCACCGATGCTGCTTCTTTAGCCGACAGCAGGGCATTGCCGTTCCGTAACCGAAGCTCCTCGGCGTTGGTAATCATCAGGACAGCGTTAGAGATCGATACCCCGACCGACATAATCATGCCCATGTACGATTGCAGGTTCAGTGTTGAGCCGGTCAGCAGCAGCAGGGACAATGACCCAACCAGTACGGCCGGAACGGTACATAATACGACCAGAGAAACCTTGAACGACTGGAAGTTGGCCGCCAGCATCAGGAAAATCACGATAATGGCCGTGATCAGACCTGTTTGCAGGCTATCCAGTGTCTCCGTCAGCACCTGTGTCAGCCCCTGAACCTTAATGGTAAGGCCACGCGGCAGTTCACCGAGCGAATCAATCGCTTTCTGTACATCGCGGGTAGCGGTGCCGAGGTCGATTTCGTGCAGGTTGGCCGTAACCGAAAGTACCGGAATAGCCCCCACGTTGTCGTTTTCGCCGTAGGTAGTCCCTGTCCGCAGGGTAGCCACGTCGCTCAGCACCGGCCGGTTGGCGTTCGGCAGGACCGGAATTTCGCCCAGATCGCTCACACTGGCCATTTTACTCTCCGGAATCTGCACCTGCACGCTATAGCTCTGACCGGATTTCGGATCAATCCAGACGCTTTTTTCCGTAAACCGCGACGACGAGGTGGAGGCGATCAGCGACCGTGAGATGGCCGAAATATCGGTTCCCAGCTGTGCGGCCCGCTCGCGGTCAATCGTAACATCGATGGTCGGGTATTTGGTCGACTGGCCGATCTGTACGTCCCGCAGGTACGGGATTTTCTGTAGCCGGGCAATGACCTTGTTGGCATATTCCTCGTTTTGCTGTTTGTTTTTACCCAGCAGCCGCACCTCAATCGGCGTCGGCGACCCCTGACTCAGGATTTTATCCGTCAGCTCAATGGGTTCAAACGACATCCTGACATCCGGCAGTATCTGTTTCATTTTTCCCCTGAACTGGTCTTTCAGCAGGTCCATATCGCCTTCATAGCTTTCTTTCAGACTGACTTGCAACACACCCTCCTGCGGTCCGGCCATAAACAGGTAAATCGGGCTGGTTGAGAACTGCGAACCGTGCATCCCCACCATTGCCGACGAAATTTCAATGTTTTCCTTACCCGCCAGCTGTTGCAACACGCCGATGGCGCTGAGCATGGTTTTCTCGGTTTTTTCCAGCCGTGTTCCGTCCGGAGACCGGAGCCGTACCTGGAACTGCGGCGACTCTACCTTGGGCAATACATCCTGTCCGATGATGGATAACAGAAAACCGGCCAGTGCGAGTGCGCCGGCAATGTATACCAGAACAATGGCGCGGCGGTAGGGCAGCTTGCGCTCCATAAACCGCATAAACCGGCCGCGAAACCGCTCAAACAGGCTAATTTTGCCGTCGCCGTCCATATCGAGCCGGTTGGCCAGCAGCTCTTTCTGATCCAGCAGCTCATCGTGGGCCGACCGGCCGTCCTTCAGTCCGGCGTGCAGCAGATGGCCGTTGGCACCGCCCTGTTTTTTACCGGTTTCCGGACCGTGGCTATGGCCTTTCATCATCCAGTTGGCCAGTACCGGCACCAGCGTCTGCGACATCAGATACGAGGTAATCATCGAAAAGCCAATGGCAAGTGCCAGCGGCAGAAACAGCGCCCCCGGAATCCCTGTCATGGTAAACGCCGGGGCAAAGACTGCCAGAATACAGAACAGAATCAGCAGCTTTGAAAAGGCAATTTCCTGACAGGCATCCCAGATCGCCAGGGCTTTGGGCTTGCCCATGGCCAGATGCTGGTGTATATTCTCAATCGTTACCGTCGATTCATCCACCAGAATACCGATGGCGAGCGACAGGCCGCTGAGGGTCATGATATTGATCGTTTGCCCGAACAGCGACAGGAACAGAACGCCCGAAATGATACAGGTCGGAATCGTAATGATCACAATCAGCGCCCCCCGTGCGTCGCCGAGGAAGAGGAGGACCATCAAACCGGTCAGAATCGCTCCGATGGCCCCTTCCGTCATCAGACTTTCAACGGCATTGATCACATATACCGACTGGTCGAAGGTATAGGTCAGGGTTACGTCTTCGGGCAGCAGCGCCTGAAATTTCGGAATGGCTGCTTTCAGGTTCTGCACCACTTCCCAGGTCGAGGCATCGGCCGACTTCGTAATCGGCAGGTAAACCGAACGCTTGCCGTTGACGAGTACGTAGCCTTGGGTAATGTCGGCCCCGTCTTCAATCGTGGCCACATCTTTCAGGTACAGGTTCTGTACCGTTCCGGTATAAAGCGGGATTTTGCCGAAGTCTTCTATGTTTTTAACCGTTGTATTGGCCGGCGTAAAGTAGTTCAGATCGCCGACCCGGACGTTACCGGCGGGGGTTGCCGTGTTGTTGATCCGCAGCGCCGCCACGAGCTGATCGGGGGTCAGGTTGTGCGAACGCAGCAGTTCCGGATCGACTTTAATGACCACCGTACGTGAGTTACCCCCGAACGGCGCAGGAGCCACAAGGCCCGGAATCGCACTGAAACCGGACCGGACATAGACGTTGGCCATGTCCTGTAGTTCGTTGTTGGTTCGCTTCGGACTGCTCAGCACGAGCTGGCCGACCGGCAGCGTTGAGGCATCGAACCGGAGAATAAACGGCGGCTGCGACCCGGGCGGAAAGATGGCCTGCGCCCGGTTGGAGTAGGCCGATACCTCGGCCGCTGCCTGTGCCATGTTGGTTCCCTCATAAAATGTCAGTTTCAGCAGCGTAAGCCCCTGAATGTTCTTCGTTTCAATGCTTTTTACCCCCGATACATAGAGCAGCAGGTTCACATACTGCTTGCCGAAAAACGACTCCATCTGATTGGGCGTATAACCGCCGAATGGCTGGGAGATGTAAATAACCGGCAGGTCGAGGTTCGGGAAAATGTCAATCTTAATGGTACGGACCGCTTTGATACCGAAGAAAAACAAACTCATGACGACCACCAGAATGGTAATCGGTTTGCGTAAGGCAGCACGTATTAAATTCATAGGTAATTGAGTTAATGAAGAGACCCCTACCGGCTTTGCGTCATTCTGACAGAAAGAATCAGGCAAAAGTCAATTTTTTCCAAAATACATCACATGATTCGACGTTCGGTCCTAAAAGTTACGAATTTGTCGTCTATTTTACATATTCGATAGACACTTGTACCTACATCATAAGGGCGAAACAGCTTACTTTTAACCCCGATACAGCACTCCTTTTTCGGTGAGCAGGCCGTGTGATATTTATCACGGAACGGTCTGCCCTAACTCATTTTATTCGCTGTTTGTATAACAGGGTAAACCCTGCTCCCTATCCGGAGACCGGGCAATTTAACTCAATTTTAACCAACAGAACTTTATGAACCCTCTTTCCCGTTTCTCACCAGATGGCGGTATCGGGCATCCGGCCTCGACTATGTACTATCAAGCATTCAGCATCCAGTATCAGCGCTTATGAATCGGTCCTTACTTGACGGGTTGACCGGGCGATTTGAGCCCGCTCTGATCGACGAAATCGCCCGCGTCGGCATTTATCAGGAAATAGACGAAGGGGCCTACCTGATCCGGCCGGGCAGTTATATCCGTTCGGTGCCGATTCTGCTCAGCGGGTCGGTCAAGATCATGCGCCCTGACCTCGAAGGACGGGAAGCCCTGCTGTATTACCTCGGCGGCCTCGATTCCTGCGCCATGTCGTTGACCTGCTGTCTGGAGAAGAAGCAAAGTGAAATTGTGGCCGTAGCGGAAGAGAAAACGCGGCTGATCGCTATACCGGTTGAAAAGGTCGAAGAGTGGATCTGCCGCTTTCCGACCTGGAAGCAGTTTGTATTCAAGACCTACCAGCGGCGCTTCGACGATATGATTGCCACCATCGACAGCATTGCGTTCCAGAAGCTCGATGAGCGGCTGCTGGCTTATCTGAAAAAGAAAGCCCAGAGCTGCCAGTGTGCCGTGCTTCAGATCACCCACGAAGAAATTGCCAACGAACTGGCCACCTCCCGCGAGGTAATCTCCCGCCTGCTGAAACAGATGGAGAAGATCGGCTACGTAAAACTGTCACGCAATAAGATTGAAATTTTATAGTACCTCCCTGATTGTGTAACAATTATCACGGAACCAACAAACGAAACGTAGTTGATTTGCCTATCAATTTGAAAAGCGTCAACCTTTAATTCGACATTACGATGAAAATCGAACAAATCTATACGGGCTGTTTAGCACAAGGTGCCTACTATATAGAATCAGCCGGTGAAGTGGCCATTATCGACCCCCTGCGCGAAGTAAAACCCTACATTGAGAAAGCGGCTAAAGAAGGCGCTACCATCAAATACGTACTGGAAACGCACTTCCACGCTGATTTTGTGTCGGGTCACCTCGATCTGGCGAAGCAGACCGGAGCGCCCATCGTCTATGGCCCCAACGCCAGCACCGGTTTTGCGGCACATGTGGCAACCGACGGCGAAGAGCTGCCGCTGGGCAAGGTGAAAATCCGCGTCCTGCACACGCCAGGGCACACGATGGAATCGACCTGCTACCTGCTGATCGACGAGAACGGACAGGAAAAAGCCTTGTTCAGCGGCGATACCCTGTTTATCGGTGACGTAGGCCGGCCCGACCTGGCTCAAAAATCAGACCTGACCATGAACGATCTGGCCGGTTACCTGTTCGATTCACTGCGCACCAAAATCATGACCCTGCCTGATAACGTGACCGTCTATCCGGCCCACGGTGCCGGCTCGGCCTGTGGCAAAAAGATGAGTAAGGAAACGACCGATACGCTGGGCAACGAGAAGCTGTTTAACTATGCGCTGCGGGCCGATATGACCCGCGACGAGTTCATTAACGAAGTGACGGACGGCCTGCTGGCCCCGCCGAAATACTTCCCGCAGAACGTGATGCTGAACAAGGAAGGCTACGAAAGCATCGACACGGTCCTGAGCCGCGGGGCGCAGCCGCTGAGTCCGGAAGCCTTCGAGGCAGCCGCGAACGAAACCGGCGCGGTGGTCCTCGACGTGCGGGGTGCGCAGACGTTTGCCAAAGGATTTATTCCGAATTCGATCAACATCGGCCTGGGCGGGCAGTTTGCGCCGTGGGTAGGTGCCCTGATTCCCGACGTACGGCAGGAACTGCTGCTGGTGTGTGAACCCGAAAAAGTAGAAGAGACATTGACACGGCTGGCCCGCGTCGGCTATGACCAGGTATTAGGGTACCTCGAAGGCGGTTTCCCGGCATGGGCAGCCAGTGGTATGGAGGTCGATACGATTACGTCCATCCCGGCCGGTGAACTGGCCGACCGCATGGAACAAGGCCCGGTTACGGTGATTGATGTCCGGAAGCCCGGCGAATTCGCGGCCGAACACATCGACGGCGCAAAGAGCCTGCCGCTCGACTACATCAGCGAACTGATGGCCGAATTCCCGAAAGACGAAACCATGTACATCCACTGCGCCGGCGGCTACCGGTCGATGATGGCCGCGTCGATTCTTAAATCACGGGGCTACGATAACCTGATCGACATTGACGGCGGTTTCGGCGCCATTCAGAAAACCGGCCGGTTTACCACTACCGATTTTGTTTGTCCGTCGACGCTGAAAAAAGCGTAATCGTGCTTTAATAAATCGAAAAGGGGAGCATCAGCCGATGCTCCCCTTTTCGATTTATTAAAGCACGATTACAGATTCCCCTTCCGGAATTCGCTGGCGGCATAATTGGCCGCACGGGCCGTGATGGCCATAAAGGTCAGTGACGGGTTCTGGGTAGAGTTGCTGGTCATGCAGGCGCCATCCGTAACGAACACGTTTTTGCAGTTATGGAACTGATTCCATTTGTTGAGCATCGACGTTTTCGGGTCTTTTCCCATCCTGGCACCGCCCATTTCATGAATATCGAGCCCCGGTGCCTTATCAGGTTTGTCGTGCGTCTGGATGTTTTTGAAGCCCGCCGCCGTGTACATTTCCGTCAGCTGCTCGTGGAAATCCTTAATCATCTTCTCATCGTTGTCGTCGTACCCTACGTTGGTCCGGATGAGCGGCACTCCCCAGGCATCTACCTGCGTTTTGTCGAGCGTCACAAAGTTTGACTCCTTTGGAATGGTCTCGCCCATCATGTGGGACCCAACCCGCCAGTTGCCGTATTTTTTTGCATTCAGGCTGGTTTTCAGGTCTTCGCCGATCCCCGCCGTTTCGTTATAGGTCATCCGGCTGGCGCTGAAGCCCGATGCATACCCCCGCAGGAAGTCAGTCTCCTGCTTGAAGACGTTCCGGAAACGCGGAATATAACTGCCGTTGGGCCGGATACCATCCGTAGTCATGTCCTGATAGCCTTCGTATTCGCCCGAAATCGTGGTCCGGAAGTTGTGGAACGCCACGAATTTACCCAACAGACCGTTGTCGTTGCCCAGTCCGTTCGGGAAACGCCGCGAGGTTGAGTTGAGCAGGATCAGGTTGGTATTTACGGTCGCGGCATTCACAAAAATGATCCGGGCGTAGTATTCCGTCATCTGCTTCGTGTTTGCATCGACCACCCGCACACCGGTAGCTTTCCCTTTCGCTTCGTCGTAAATAATCGAATGCACTACCGAATGCGGCCGCAACGTCAGGTTGCCTGAATTCAGCGCCCACGGAATGGTCGATGAGTTACTGCTGAAATAGCCGCCATACGGGCAACCACGCTGGCACAGGTTCCGGTGCTGGCACTGCCCCCGCCCCTGCTTCAGGTGAATCGGCTGCGGTTTGGTCAGGTGGGCACACCGGCCGATAATCACCGGCCGTGTGTTTTTGTAGAGCTTGCTCATCTGCGTGGTGAAGTGCTTCTCCACACACGTCTGCTCATGCGGCGGCAGGAACTCGCCGTCCGGCAGTTGCGCCAGCCCGTCACGATTACCGGAAATACCGGCAAACTTTTCGACATGGCTGTACCACGGCGCAATATCCTGGTAGCCGATCGGCCATTCGACGGCAAAGCCATCGCGGGCCGGTCCTTCAAAATCATACTGCGACCACCGCTGCGTCCCGCGTGCCCACATCAGCGACTTGCCGCCAACGTGATAGCCGCGGATCCAGTCAAACGGTTTGTCCTGAATGTACGGGTGGTCGGCGTCTTTGACGAAAAAGTGGGTAGTATCTTCGTTCAGCGCGTAGCACCGGCTGGCAATCGGGTTGGCGTCTTTATAAGCTTTCGGCAGCTGGTTCAGGTGCTCAAACTCCCAGGGCGACATCATCGTTGTCGGGTAATCGGTGACGTGCCGGACATCGCGGCCACGTTCGAGCAGGAGCGTTTTCAGCTTTTTGTCGGTCAGCTCCTTAGCTGCCCAGCCACCACTGATACCGGATCCGATCACGATAGCGTCGAAGGTGCGGTCTTTAACAGAATCTATAGTCAGAAAAGCCATGAATTGCGAAGATTGAACGTTGTTGATGGATTATTTGGCACTTACCGGCGTCAGCGAACTAACCGGCACACAGCCGTGGAAATAGCCGGGAGCCATGTTGTATTTAAGGACATTAACCATGTAGTACTCGGAGTTGGTATAGCCACGGATGGTCAGTCCCTTAACAAGGTCGGCAAACTGTTTTTCGGCCGGTTCAGCCGACGCGGCCATTTTCAGCAACAGATCAGTACGCTGCTTTTTGTCGCAGGCCGTAAATGCCTTGCCATAAGCCTGTTGCGCCAGTTCGTCCGTTTTCAGTAGGCCCTGCTGAAAGGTTTGCTGAACAGGTTCACCGTAACAATCGTTAATCATGCGTTGAACAAAGCGGTGAACGTTGAGCGCCTTTGCCCCCGGCGTAGTCGTCTCAGGAATAATCGTCTCCACGATGTCGGCTAGTAAAGCATCATCTGCGGCGGTTGACTGCGGGGTCAGGCCAATGGATTCAGGTGTCCATTGCGTGGCCCACGCCGGTAAACTAACCAGTCCGCCAAGGGCTACCGAAAGGCTTTTAAGGGCTGTGCGTCGTTTCATATTCATTGCGTTTATATGCGTTTCATCTATCGGAAAAGCGACAATCAGAAAAAAACTACCGAAGTCAGGGCAATGTGACAAAAATCACATATTCCCGTTTATGGAGTAGTTACCTTTGTTTCAATCGAAAAGCCCACGGGTTTTTCTTCACCACTAAATGAACCAGCGCCATGTTAAAGGGGACCAAACTATATAGCATTCTGTTTAATAAATGTCCTCGTTGTCAGGAAGGTGACTTCTTCGTCAGCAACAGTGCCTACGACCTGAAACGATTCGACAAAATGCATACGCACTGCAGCCACTGTGATCTCCGGTTCGAACCGGAACCCGGCTTTTTCTTTGGGGCGATGTATGTTAGTTACGCATTTTACGTAGCCTTTATTATCAGCACGTTTGTACTTTTTAACGTACTGCTTGATATTGACCTGACGTATTATCTGATCGGTCTGGTACCGGCGCTCATTATTCTGACCCCGTTTTTTTTCCGGCTGGCTCGCCGTACCTGGATAAATATTTTTGTCAGCTATAAGCCTGATGAGGCTAAAGCGCACTCATAGACATTACTTTTTGCGGAAAAAGTGGCTTACATACACTCAGGGTAGGTATTCAGCGCAGGGACTTGTTTTCCTGCGCTGATATTTTTTTACGGGTGTACATACGTCCAGCCCTGCTGCTGGCGGATGATCAGCTCCCCGTTACCGCTCGGCGTAAACGAAATAAACGGATAGAGCTCGTCCTTACTGATTTTGCGTTCCCGCAACGTGTTCTCACACTGTACCAGCAACACACCCTGCTTCTGCATATCCATCAGCGTCTGCTCAAACGCGCTGCCTTTTTTAAACGCCGCAACTCCTCCCCCGTGCACAACCAGTTCCAGCTCCAGCTTGTCTTTCAGGCGTGGATCCGATAATGCATTCTGCATATTTTTAAGGGTTGCCTTGATCTTTGCTTCATCATCAGAATTTAACTGATACACAGCATAGTATTTTTTCTTCGTGGCCTCCGCCCCATTGAACGCCGACTGGGCTGTAGCGCTGATCGACAGGGCCATCAGCAGGCCCAACAGACTAAAAAAGACAGTACGCATAATAAATCAGGATTAGTAACGGGATGTTAAGGTGATCAATATACCAAAACGACGAATGTATGATGAAAATTAGCCGGTTCTTGTGATAATTGTCACAGAGTTTTTTCCCGGATACTGCTTCCTTGGAGACAAAAAAAGTAGCCATGAAAAAGAACATTGGGGCCGCCGACCGCTACATACGCATCGCGCTGGCCGTACTCCTGATAAGTTTGTCTGCCGCCGACGTTCTGACCGGCGTCTGGAACATCGTTGGTTTTGTCGCCGCCGGTATCCTGCTGCTCACAAGCCTGATCAGCACCTGCCCGCTGTACCTGCCCTTCGGCATCCGGACCAACCGCGCCCACAAATTGCGGTAACCGGCAAAGAAACGGGCTCTGTGTAACAATTATCACGGAAAAGGGCCTTGTAGATGGCGTGATTTGCTAAAAAATACGGCAGATCATGAATACAATTGAGATAGTAGGTTTTTCCGCATCGATCCTGATCGGGGTCAGTCTGGGGCTGATCGGCGGAGGGGGCAGCATCCTGACCCTGCCCGTTCTGGTTTATCTGTTAGGGATTAATCCGGTGATGTCAACGGCCTATTCGCTGTTTGTCGTCGGTACTACCTCGCTGGTAGGTTCGGTGAATTACATGCGCAAACAGCAGGTTAATTATAAAGCCGCGCTGGTGTTTTCGATTCCGTCATTTCTGGCGGTTTTCCTCACGCGGAAATATGTTGTGCCGGCCATTCCGGATCCGGTGTTAACCAGCGGAACATTCGTGCTGAGTAAAAGCGTGGCGATCATGATTTTCTTTGCACTGATCATGCTGGCGGCGTCGTTCTCCATGATCCGTGATAAAAAAGGGGAAGCGGCTAAAACCGAAGGTCCTGTTACATTTAACCTCCCGCTGATTGCGCTGGAAGGGGCACTCGTCGGCACGCTGACCGGCTTCGTCGGGGCCGGTGGCGGCTTCCTGATTATTCCGGCACTGGTACTGCTGGCACGTCTGCCGATGAAAATGGCAGTCGGTACCTCCCTGCTGATCATTGCGGCCAAATCGCTGATCGGATTCCTCGGTGACCTGTCCAACATGGCCGTTGACTGGACGTTCCTGCTCGAATTTACGGCTTTGTCAGTCGCCGGTATTTTCGTTGGCTCTTACCTCTCAAAATTCATTGCCGGCGAAAAGCTGAAACGGGCATTCGGCTGGTTTGTACTGGTAATGGGCGTTTATATCATTGTTAAGGAAACGATGTTTTAGCGATGGGCTAAGGCTGGATAAGTTGATGCCGGCTTTACCATTGGGATTACTTTTCTGAATAATAACGATTATGATTGATCTGAAAAACCGGGATGTAATGCGGATTATCCGGCTGGTGGCGGGTGGTCTGGTGATGTGGAGTGCCGTTGTTGATCAGCAGCCGATGCCCGGTATTCTCGGCGGATTATTTCTGATGCAGGCCATCCTGAATGTCGGCTGTGCGGCCGGTGGCTGCGGTGTTCCGGCACCCCGCCGTTCGGTGAAACCGGACGAAGCCCATCAGGATATCCCGTATGAAGAAATTCATTAACGGCTGGTCCATTTTTGCCCACCTCAACTTGTGTACAATGAACGAATTCTGGGAAACCCGCTATAGCAACCCGACCTATGCCTACGGGACCAAACCCAATGTCTTTTTTAAAGAGTGTATCGACAAACTGCCGGCGGGGCGGTTGTTGCTGCCGGCCGAAGGCGAAGGCCGGAATGCGGTCTATGCCGCCCTCCGGGGCTGGACCGTCGATGCCTTTGACTTCAGCGAGGCCGCAAAGGCCAAAGCACTGGCGCTGGCCGGCGGAGCCTGCACCACCATTCAATACACTATTGCAACGCTTCAGGACTTTGACGGCCAACCCGGTTCTTACGACATGATCGGGCTGATTTACGTCCACCAGCCACCTGCCCTGCGGCAGCAGTTTCACAAACGGCTGGTCAGCTGGCTGAAACCATCGGGCTATCTGGTGCTGGAAGCTTTCCACAAAGAGCAGCTCGGCAATTCGTCGGGCGGACCGCAACAGGCCGATATGCTCTTTAACCGGACCGAGCTACTGGATGATTTCAAGGAACTGGACATCCTGCAGATTGACGAACGTTACACTGACCTGAACGAAGGGCCGTTTCATAGCGGGTCTGCCTGCGTCATCCGGCTCATTGCCCGAAAGAAAGTTTAAAAAACAGGGTCGGTAGAAGATAAGCCCCGTTGCCGTGTAGCGACGGGGTTTTCTGTTGTCAGATTTTCACAAATTCAACCCGCCGGTTCGTAGCCTTTCCTTCCGTCGTTGTGTTGTCGGCAATCGGTTTGGTTTCGCCGTAGCCTTTGGTCACCAGCCTGGCGGCCTCAATGCCCATGCTCACAAGCTGTGCCTTAACCGCATTCGCCCGGGCCTCTGACAGCTTCATATTGGCGGCATCCTCCCCGTCGGCATCCGTATGCCCGCCTACTTCAAATTTCAGCGCCGGGTTCTGCTTCAGGATAGCCACAATAGCGTTGATCTCCCCCATTGACGCCGGCTTGATCGACGCCTTATTTACGTCGAAGTTGATACCGTGCGAAATGTATTTGCCGTCCGAAAATGCTTTGCCGATCAGGTTCTGATCACCACCGGCGGCCAGTTTAAAATTTTTGAACGCCATTGGTTTCCCATCGCTGTAATCACCGCTCACCAGCAGCGTCGTTGCCTTAAAGGTAACCTCCGGCACGGTCAGCACCCGGTCCTGATTGACATATACTTTGATTTGACCGCCTTTAACAGCAATAGCATAGTGTATCCACTTGTTAAAGTATTTGTCGTCCAATACGTCGGCGGGGTTATCGCCGTTCAGGTGCCCTTCCGGGCCATAAAATGTGGTATAGACACGGGAGGTTTCGATGGTTACCGGCGCATCATCGCCGTTCATCAGCATGATCCGGATACCCGGATTACTGTCGTAACCGGCGTCCAGGTAACTGTCAAATTCAATGGTAAAATCTTTCGGTAAGTAAGCC
Source organism: uncultured Arsenicibacter sp. (assembly GCF_945952095.1). GTDB lineage: Bacteria > Bacteroidota > Bacteroidia > Cytophagales > Spirosomataceae > Arsenicibacter. The sequence goes on from NZ_CAMFHL010000127.1 coordinate 13,030, forward strand.
GGTGTTTTAACCCGCGGTGCCAACTTCGTGTAAAACTTCGTGATAAAAAAGGCCTTTTCATCACCCGACTTGTTCACCACAGCCTGCCCTTCCTTCAGTTTCCAGTGCAGGCCGAACTCCCCGGTCTGGCTATCCTGAAAATCATCGCTGAAAATAATTTTGTCGCCCGCCACGAAGTCATAGTTCTGGTAGGCTCTCAGGTCCTGTCCCATGCTGCTGACGGACAGAAAAATGCCGAAAAGAGTGACTAGTTTTTTCATAGTAGTGTATTGCATTGATGGTCAGAAATGGATTTGTCTAATTGGCTTTTCTGGCAGAAAACCGGCCCTGTAACCGCCCTCTGACGATATGACCGGCCCCGTCGTCGCTGAAAATCACAGTATTGAACTTACCCTCCACCGTTTTGCCGTCGTCCTTTGTAATCGTGACCTTGCCGGTGCAGTTGTAGGTATCGTTGTTGTCGTAGGCATCGCGGCTGCAACCGCATCCTTTCTGCATAAATGTCATGATGACGCCCACCTGTTCGCCCTGTTTTTCGACAGTCAGCGGGAAACTGCCAACGCCCTTCCCCTTATACGCCAATGCCAGTATGGCCGCGTTCGGCACGACCTCCTTACTCCCTCCGTCCATGCCTTCCAGCGAAAGGGCAGAAAAGGTAATGGCCGAGCTGTTTTCGGCCGGGTTATAGATATACATCGCATTGCTGGTCAGGGCATTCAGATCATAGCCCCGGCTTTTGGCAGCATCATAGGCCATTTGCGGGACATTTCCTTTTGCCATAGCCCCCACGCCGCCGTTGCCGGTCGTTGTGAAGCGGGCATTCACAATGCCGATCACGGGGATATTGAGTGTAAAAGCCGTCTCGTTCCGGACGAAATACAGTTTTTTCAGGAGCTGCACCTTTGGCAGATCAGGGCTGTTGGGCACCAGATCAACGGAAATCGTCATACTGCCGGCAGCCGGTTTCGATTTGGGTGCGGTATAGGTTACCGTGTTTTTATCGATGCCGATGATGTTGCCGCCACCATCGATAATCCGCCAGTTAGTGACGGTATAGGGATTCACCTCGCCGGACGGCAGATCAAGGTACTGGTATTCCTTTTGCAGCGACGGGGTTTCGTTGGTCGGGTCGGCATCCGGCACCTTGATAAGCTGAATCTTCAGCATGCAGGATTCCGAAGCCTCCAGCATGTCCTTGTCGGCATACAGCAGCAGTTTTGACCCCTTATTGGCCACTGCCTCCGTCCATTGTTCTTTTGTCCAGCCCGCAGGCACCTGGGCAAGGCATACCTGCCCCAAAAACAGGAGCACAGCTATCATCAGCCGTTTTTTCAGCTGCCCGTAGGCAGTTGTACAGATACCGGACAGAATGACCAGGCTGGTCAGCAGCGTTTTCATGATCGTACTGAAAAAGAATGAGGTACGGATCAAAAGTAGTATGCCGGAAAAGGATTCATTTCCCCCAAAAGGGGGAATTTTCTTACCGGTAAATCCGCTATTTTTGGTTTATCATTCTACCGCTGACCTGAACGCCATAATGCTGATCCGTAAGCGTTTGCTGACCTTACTGCTGTATCTGCTCTTACTGCTGGGGGCCGGCGTATCAGCCGTGGCCCAAACGGGTAATGTAGCTCTGCTGCTGAAAAAGCTGGCGGCCTCACAACCCGACACAAACCGCGTAAAACTGCTGAACAAAACCGGCGATGAGTACGCTTACAACGACATTAAAACGGCACGGCGCTACTACCGCCAGGGCTATGAACTGAGCCGTAAACTCAGCTTCACCCGGGGCATTATCCGGTATTATTCGAGCGAAGGCGAACTGCTCAATCTGGAAGGGAAATACGATCAGTGCATGGTGTTGCTGCGGCAAGGCGTCGCGCTGAGCAAAGCCAGAAAAGACCCCATGCGCGAAGGCATTATGTACGAAAACATGGGTAACACGTTCGGACTTCTGCAACAGCTCGATTCTGCCACCACCTATTACTTTAAGTCCCTGCCTATTTTTGAGTCGTTCCAGGACAGTGTGAAGCTGGCCAATGTCTACAATAACCTGAGTTCGGTGTTTATGCAGACCGATAAACCCGAAACAGCCCTGACTTACATCAACCGGGCCATTGCGATCAGCCGGGCATTTGAAGACAGTTACTATCTGAGCCATCTGGTGAATAAAGAAGCTATTCTCTGGAAACTGCACCGGCGCGATGAGGCCAATAAAATCAACCGGCAAATCATGGGGCTTGCCAGAAAACTGAACGACGATATGGCCATGGCCGATGCACTGCAGAACTGGTGTCAGCACGATCTCGAAACAGGGCAGTTTTCAGCGATTCTCCCCCACGCACAAACACTGCACAGCATCAGTCCCGGACTCCAGTCGCCCGACCGCAGCGCTTTGGCCGAATACTGGCTTTCGGTAGGGTATTATTACCGGAATCAATTTGATGAAGCACTGGTGCGTATCCGGCAGGCCCTGACCCATGCCCGGCAGTCGCGCAACAGCCAGCACCTGCAGACCTACTACGACCACTACGCCCGCCTGCTGCTGGCCTCGGGCAGTGACCCCGTACAGGCCGCCCGCTATGACCGGCTGGCCGACTCGCTCAGGGCTGTGAGCCTCAACAATACCATTGTCAAGACGACAAAGGAGCTTGCGACCAAATACGAAACCGAAAAAAAGGAAGCAGCCCTGCAACAGCTTTCGCTCGAAAACCAGAACCGCAGGCAGCTCGTGAGCCTGCTCTTGTTTTCGGTTATTGTGCTGGCGGGCGCCCTGCTGTTTTTCGGCCTCTGGATGCGGAACCGTATCCGCGTCCGGAATCAGGAGAAGGCGCTGTATGAACAAACCCTGCAACGGGTAGAGAATGAAAAGCAACTGCTAGCGAGCCATGCTATTGTAAAAGGACAGGAAGACGAACGAAGCCGCCTCGCCAAAGACCTTCACGACGGCCTCGGCGGCATTCTGTCCAGTGTCAAATATTCCTTTCAAGCCATGAAACAAACCTTTGTTCTGTCGGAAGACAATGCGCTGGCGTTCGAAAAAAGCATGAACCTGCTCGACGCGTCGCTGGCCGAACTCCGGCGCGTGTCGCACAACATGATGCCCGAAAGCCTGGTCCGGCTCAGCCTTGAAGACGCCCTCCGGGATTATATCCAGACCCTGTCTGAGAATACCGGCATCCACATTACCTACCAGCCTTTCGGACTTGATACGGTTCCACTCGGCAACATCCACAAGACCACGATTTACCGCGTGGTACAGGAACTGACCACTAATATTGTCCGGCACGCCGGTGCAACCGAGGTCCTCATACAGATTATGGCCAAAAACAACCAGATTAACCTCACGGTAGAAGATAACGGGACGGGCTTCGATCCGGCAACGAACAGCCAGGGCATGGGTATCCAGAGTCTGTATCACCGGATTACCTACCTGAAAGGCACGATCGACCTTCAGACCGCGCCTGGTAAGGGCTGTTCGTATTACATCGAAATCCCGCTGAACCATGATTAATCTGCTCGTTGTTGAAGACCATCCGCTGGTGGCAGAAGGACTGAAAGCCATTTTCGAACGCGAAAAGGAGATCCGGTGCCTCCATATCGTGTCGTCCGGTAAAGACCTGATGGCCAAACTCCTCCACTGCCGGCCCGACGTGATTGTGATGGATATTAACCTCCCCGACAGCAACGGTCTGGATCTGTGTAAACAGGTTAAAACCAGCTATCCGGCCATTCATGTACTGGCGCTGAGCATCAACAACGAAAAGAGTATTATTAAAACGATGATGGACAACGGCGCGAGCGGCTACATTTTGAAAGATGCGGCGCAGTACGAAATCGTGGATGCGATCAAAACCGTTATGCAGCGCCGGACCTATTTCAGCCTGTCGGCCTCCACGACGCTCAAACAACCCGACACCCGCACACTTCCCGTACTGACGCGGCGCGAAAAGGAAATTCTGACCAAAATCGCCGATGGGTTGACCAACCAGCAGATTGCCGACCAGCTTTTTGTCGATGTAAGTACCGTCAGCAGCCACCGTAAAAATATGCTGGCTAAATACGATGTCCAGAACACGGCCCAGCTCATAAAACTGGCCATTACCGAAAAGCTCATCTGACGTTTGTGACTCTTGTCACGGAACGGGCTACAAACAGGCGCTAGGTTTGAGAAAATATGTGTAAGGTATGCCAACACACGATGCATTTACGAAAACAATTCAGTCGCTACAGCGCACGTTAACCTTGCTGGCTGGTCTGGTCGGCGTGGCCCTGCTGTCGGTACTGGTACTGCTGTCGATTAACTTCGGCCTGATTGATACCAGCAAAACGGTGGCCGACAAAGCGGTGGCCGGCCAAAAAGCAGCTGTCCCAAAAACCGGCGATAAGGCAGAATCAGGGTCGAAACCACTGTGGAAAGCGCCCGATGACGCTGCGCTGGCCGGTAACAAAAACGCGGACCTGATCCGCTACGGCAAAGAGCTCATTGCCAATACCGCTACCTATCTTGGTCCAAAAGGGTCGGTGGCCCACGTATCGAACGGCATGAACTGCCAGAACTGCCACCTCGACGCCGGGAGCAAACCGTGGGGCAATAATTACGGCTCTGTAGCGGCAACCTACCCGAAATTCCGCGAGCGGTCCGGCTCGGTCGAAAGCATTGTGAAACGCGTTAACGACTGCTTCGAACGCAGCCTCAACGGCAAGTCGCTCGACAGCAACAGCCGCGAAATGAAGGCCATTGTCGCCTACATCCATTTTCTCGGCGATGGTGTTGAGAAAGGCAAAACCCCGAACGGGTCCGGTATCTGGAAACTCGCATATCTTGACCGTGCGGCCAGGCCGGAAGTGGGTAAGGTCGTGTATCAGCAAAAATGCGTTTCCTGCCACGGTGCAGAGGGTCAGGGCATTGCCAAACCCGACGGCAGCGGCTATATGTTCCCGCCACTCTGGGGGCCACACAGCTACAACCAGGGGGCAGGTTTATACCGTGTCTCACGCTTTGCCGGCTATATCAAAGCCAACATGCCGCTGGGTGCTACCTTCGACAAGCCGCAGCTGACCGACGAAGAGGCCTGGGACCTGGCCGCCTTTGTGAATTCGATGCCGCGTCCGGCGAAAGATCTCAGTAAAGACTGGCCGAATATCGCCGGTAAACCGGTCGATCACCCGTTCGGACCGTATGCAGATTCGTTTCCTGAAAAGCAGCATAAATACGGCCCGTATAAGCCAATCGACGCGTTCAAAAAAGCGCACAGCAACGACAAAAAGGTAGCGACACGATAACCAAAACAGCCGGACAAAACCTGACAACCATCATACTCCCTCTGTAACAAACATCACAGAATACCCCTCTGCGGATGGCCAATTTTGATTCATCAATTTAAACACAGAGAAGTCATGAAAATCGAACAAATGTACACGGGTTGTCTGGCCGAGGCCGCTTACTATATCGAATCAGCCGGTGAGGCCGCCATCATTGATCCGCTGCGGGAAACGAAACCGTATATCGAACGGGCCGAAGCAGACGGAGCCACCATCAAGTATGTTTTCGAAACGCACTTCCACGCCGACTTTGTATCGGGTCACCTTGATCTGGCCGCCAAAACCGGCGCGGCCATCGTTTTCGGGCCAACCGCTCAGCCCAACTATCCGGCACACGTAGCCACCGACGGCGAGCTGTTTACCGTCGGCAACATTCAGATTAAAGTGCTGCATACGCCGGGCCATACCATGGAATCCTCGACGTTCCTGCTGCTGGACGAAACCGGCAGGGAAACAGCTATTTTCACCGGTGATACGCTCTTTATCGGCGACGTTGGCCGCCCTGATCTGGCCGTTAAAAGCGACCTGACCCGCGAAGATCTGGCCGGTCACCTGTTCGACAGCCTGCATCAGAAAATCATGACGCTGCCGGACGACGTCATCGTG
>NZ_CAMFHL010000128.1 GCF_945952095.1 uncultured Arsenicibacter sp.
GACTGGCCGAAATCACCGCCGAACTGCTCACCACCGTGGCCGAGGTAAGGGCCGTACAGCCGTTAGCGCCGGTAGCAATCACCGAATATGTCCCGGCACTCGTCACCGTCAGCAGGTTGCTGCTTCCACTCTGGCCGGTGCTGAATGAATAGTTCGTCAAGCCTGACGTCGCTGTCAGTGTTGCTGTCGGGCTGGCGCAGGTAATGGTTTGGTTCGTTGTCAGCGTAACGGTTGGTGCCGTCGTATTGCTATAAACCGTCGTTGCCGCCGAAGTCGTACAGCCGTTGCTGCCGGTAATCACCACCGAATAAGCCCCTGCCGCATTCACCGTCGCCGAGTTCCCGCTCTGGGCCACCACACCCGCCCCAACAAAGCTGTAACTCAGCAATGAGCCCGTTGCCGAGGCCGTCAGCGTCAGCGCTGTTTGGGCACAGGTCAGCGTACCGCCTCCGCTCGCCGTCAGCATGGCACCCATCGGGGCGGTAGTATTGCTCGTCACCGTTACCTGCGCTACCGCCGTACAGCCGCCCGCGTCGCTCACCGTCACCGAGTAGGTGCCCGCTGCACTTACCGTCGCCTGGTTGGTTGATCCGAGCTGCGTCGCCCCGCCACTGAAGGTATAGGTTAGGCTTGACGGGCTGGCTGTCAGCGTTACCGATGGGGTGTTGCAGCTGATCGCCCCGCTGGCCACCAGACTGGCCGAAATCACCGCCGAACTGCTCACCACCGTGGCCGAGGTAAGGGCCGTGCAGCCGTTAGCGCCGGTAGCCACCACCGAATATGTCCCGGCACTCGTCACCGTCAGCAGGTTGCTGCTTCCACTCTGACCGGTGCTGAACGAATAGTTCGTCAAGCCTGACGTGGCTGTGAGCGTCAGCGATGTTTGGGCGCAGGTGAGCGTGCCGCCTCCGCTCGCCGTCAGCATTGGGGTTGGATTGGCACCAATCGTAGCCGTACCACTGGCCGTTGTTGAGCAGCTGCCAATAGTGCAGGTAGCCGTATAGATACCGGCAACAGTGGTGGAGTAGGTGTTACCAATACTACCTCCCGGCCAGTTGACGGTACCACCCGTGCAACCGCTGGCGGTGAAGACAACCGGGTTTCCGGCACAAACCGAACCCGATGCCGTAATGCCGAAGCCCGACAGCGCCGTGTTACTTTCCACCACAACAATGTTGCTTGCCACCGTACAACCACCAGGCGTCGTAGCCGTAACGGCGTAGGCCCCGGCACTGGTAACCAGCAGCGTGGACGATGTGGCCCCGGTTGTCCAGCGGAGGGCTGTTTCAGATGAGGTGGCCGTCAGGGTCAGGCTGGGTTGAGCGCAGGTAAGGGTAGCTGAGAGCGGTGCGATGCTTGCCGTAGGTAACGCATTGACCGAAACGCTTACCGTGGTGGTGGTGCTACAGGACGTCCCGAAACTCACCGTGACCGTAAACGTTTTTACGCCGGACGTGGTGGCCGTGGCCGAAATGGACGATGTGGTAGCTGGCATGCCGAGGGTAACACCCGCCGGAGCCAGCCAGCTAAACGTAGCCGTGCTTCCGCCGTTTACGCTCAGACTGACCGCGTTACCCACACAAACGGCCGTTTCGCTCGCGGTTGCCGAGGCCACAAAAGCATCGCTACCCGCGCCACTGGCACAGAAAGCCGATAAACTGGCCGCACTACCCAAACCAGGCAGACCGGCATTACCCTGAAAGTCTTTCAGCGATACACTGCACAAGGTTGTCAGACTGGCCGGGTAGCAGCCACTGAGTTGATTATTGTTAAGATAAAGCTGGGTCAGTGCCGTGAGCGACCCCAAACTGGCCGGAATCCCCCCCGTCAGCGCGTTGTTGTTCAGATACAAATACTGCAAAGCGGTGAGCGAACCGATACCCGTTGGAATGCTTCCGGTTAAGGTGTTCGAATTCAGATACAGCCTTTGCAGGTTCGTCATCGAACCGATACCCGTTGGGATGGGGCCGCTGAGCGTGTTGTTGTTGAGATAAAGAAGCGTCAGATTCAGAGCAGTCAGGCTGGCCGGAATGTTGCCCGTCAGCGCGTTATTGTCCAGAGAAAGCCGTTGCAGGTTGGTTAAACCGCTGATACTGGTCGGGATAGTACCGGCAAGGCCATTGTTAGTCAGCCCGACAATCACCACGCGATTACCCTGACAAACCAGCCCATACCAGGGGTTACCCCCGTTACCCGTGCAGGGCGCGCAGTTCTGTAACCAGCCCGCTTTATTGGTCCAGCCCGGTCCGTTGGTGCTGTTGAAGAGCTCCACTATGGCCGCGTAATCAGGATGGGGCGACACGGTAAGCGGGGCAGTGGCAGTAGCTGAGTTGCCACTTTGTGCTATCGTCAGGGTAAAGTCCTGTACGCCCGCGCAATCGGCAGTCCAGGTTTGGCTGAATGCTGCCCCCGTTTTGGTTCCGGTCGTGGTGGCCGCTCCGTCAGTGAGGGTAAACGAATACGCCCCTGATACATTGCCTACGGTGGCCGTAAACGTGACCGAGTTCCCGGAAGTAACCGTTCCCGGCGAAGCCGCAAGGCCGGTAATAGCTGGATTCAGCATGGTATTGACCAGATCAAACTGCACCGAAGCCGGTGTGGTGCCGTTGGCCGAGGCCGTTACGGCATATGGCCCGCCCGTCGTGGCATTGGCCGTAGCGTTTACTGAGGCCATGCCGCTGCCGATAGTAGCCGTGGTATTGGTCAGGGTAGCCCCCGCACCTGATGACAGGGTCAAGAAACTGACTACGCCCCCGTCCACGGGTTCGCCATTGCTGCTGCTGACCGATACCCGTAATGGACTAGCAAAGGCTGTCCCGACGTTGGCTGACTGGTTGTTGCCCGACGAAATGGCCAGCGCAAATCCTTGTGACTCGAACGCCCCTGCATCGGGTGCGCCGACCCGCGCCAGCCCCCGTGCATCGGTCGCGAGGGTGCTGGAAACCCCCGCGTTGATGGCCGCACTGCCGGGCAGTAACGGTATAACGGGAATGCACGCCCCCGCAACAGTTGTCAGCGAACCAAGTCTCAGCCCTGACGCGCCGACGTTGTTGCGGTCAGAGGCCAGTAGGGTGATGTTGCTGGTGATGTTACTGGCGAAGACATTGCCCCCTAGCGAGGTAAATGTGGAAGTGCCAGCACCGGTGTTGGTTCTAAGAGCTGTAGTGCTGCCGGGAGTCGTAGAGACATTATTTTTTAAAAATACATTTGTATTGCCGTAAAAAGAATTGGCATAGAAAAGATTTTGGGCGGGTACGTTCAATGAACACTGTTCAACCGTTACCGACGTGGGTACCGAAGTATCTGAAGATTCGGCATATATCACAGCCGAATTTACTCCGAATGAACTCTCTGTTCCTGCAAAATAGAAGGTACAGTTCCGGACTAGCCCTGAAGGAGTACCTGTCAGATTGAGTATTTTAGCACCCGAACCGGTAGAAACTTGTCGAAAGACACATCGGTCGATGCGGACGGTTTCTACATTTAAACCGGTAGTTAAAAGACCATTACCGGCCACATTATCAGTAAAAAAGCTATCCTCAACAATTAGATTGCCCGAACGGGCATAAATGGCTACCCCTCCAATATTGGCAACTCTATTGTTCCTGAATAGGCATCGTTGGATGGTTAGGTTGTAGGAGCCGAAAATCAAAATACCCGCGCCACCTTGATACAGAGAACTTACAGGCCCCGCTGTACCAAGCTTTCCATCGGCAAACGTTACATTACTAATAAGCAACGATTGATCGTCGGCCATCAGTAGCAACAACCTAAACTCGCCTGCCCCCAGATCGCGGGCAATGGTGCTGCCGCCTACACCCGTGGCCGGGCAGAGCGTGCTGCCCCCCACGATGCTGCCGCTGAATGTAATATCGGGCAGCGCCGACGTTAGTGCGATGGTCTGGTTGGCAGGGAGTGTGATCAGAAACGGCCCGCAGGCAGTTACTGAGTTAGCCGTGGTAATGGCTTCGCGCAGTGTGCCGGGGCCACTGTCTGCCGTGCTGGTCACCGTGATGATATTGCTGATCACCGCGCCTGTTGCGGTAGCGGTATTGCTACATCCGGCTGCATTCGTGGCGACAACGCTAAAACTGTATGTCCCCTCGCTTATGCCGGAAACGGAAGCCGTACGCGAGGCTCCGCTACTGATGAGGCCACCCGGCCCCGTAAAGGTATAACTGCTCAATCCGCCCGTAGCGGTGAGCGTCACCGGCTGTCCGGCACAGGCGTTGCCGGCGGTCAGGGTCAGGGATGGGACTGCGGTATTGCTGCCAACCGTGGTGGTGGTGGTACTAATGCAGCCATTGCTATCACTTACCGTCACCGAATACGTACCGGGGCTGCTTACCGTCCGGGTTGTACTCGCTCCCGGCGTGCCAAGGGTGCCACCTGCATTAGCAAACGTATAGGAGACTCCGCCCGACGCCGTCAGCGTTACGCTCGTTTGCGCACAGGTCAGTGGCCCGTTATTGAGTAGTCCGGCGGCAGGCGGCGGATTCACCGTCAGGCTAAAGGCCGTGCTGGTGACGCTGTTACAACTTCCCGTGACTACCGCCGAATAGCTGCCCGCGCTGGCGGATGTCACGTTACTGAGCGTGAGGCTGGCAGTTGTGGCCGAGGTTATGCCTGTCAGAGCCGTCCCATCGCGGTACCATTGGTAGCTGAACGGCCCCGTGCCCGATACGCTGACACTGGCAGTAACCATGGCACCAGTACACACGGATGAGCCAGTGACTGGCTGCGTGGTGAAGGCCGTTTGTGCACTAATGCTTCCCGTAAATTCATATGCCCCCATGTCTACCGTGGTGCCGAAAATACGGTTTGCCCCGGCGATATCGGTGCTAATCCCACTCAGACCCGGAGCTGCGTTGTTGCCCGCGTTAATGGCCGGAGCACAGGAGCTCAGTTCGGTGCTGGTGGTGTTGGCAAACGGCGAGATGGTTGTTGTCAGGCTATTGGTGGCCGTATAGGTGGCCGGATCAATGGCGGCATCGAACAGGCTGTAAGTGGCCGTTATGCTTGCATTGCTGTTTAAAAAAGCGTTGCTGCTGCCATTGCCAAACAACACACAATTGGTGAGTGTAAGGTTGCTGGTGCCAACGGTGGCCGCATTGTAAAAAAGGTCACCGGCATTAGTAGCCTGATTTCCCTGAAAACTGACATTCGTGAACGTTGGATTACAGACTCCGTTAGATGCATTGTTGTACATAACGGCACCAAACTGGCCCGACTGATTCTGAAAGCTAACGTTGACAAAGACAGGACTACAGTTACCGCCCGCACCAGCGTTGGAAACAGCCGCACCGAAAGTAGCCGTGTTACCCCGGAAAAGAACCCGCGTAAAGGACGATGCGTTGCTACCGCCAGTCTGCCCACTGTTTTCAACGGCCCCACCCCGTATGGTTGCTGAGTTGCCTTCAAACAGACAGTTGACAATCACCGGACTGCTGGTGGTACTACCGTCGCCCCGGTTAAACATCGCTCCCCCATAAGTAGCCTGATTATCCGTAAACACACAATTCCGGATCGTTGGACTACTGCCATCATTCAGGATCGCTCCTCCCTGATCTCTCAGTTGACCAATATCCGTGGCACTTCCGCGCGTGACCACAAACCCATCCAGAATAGCGGTATTGGTCAACCCAGGTAAATTCTGGATAACGTGATAACTTCGGCGTCCGGAGCCTATATTGCCCGACAGTGTACTGCTGGAGGGTTGTCCCATAAGTGGATTCACCCCTGGACGGTTACTGAGGGCCGTCTCGTCACCCACAAATCCCCCGTAAATGGCGACGTTATCGTCCATCCGGAAAGTTGCCTCACGTTCATTACCTGTAGTAGGTCTGTAGGTGCCACGCGCAACCCAAACCTGCCCCCCGCTACAACTGCTGGCTGCCCCGATGGCTTCCTGCAAGGCTGTTCCCGGATAAGCGTTTGTCCAGCTCGTACCGTTTTGCAAACCGGCTCCGGATTCGGTTACGTAGACAATGGTGCGGCAGACATTGGTTAAGGAAAACTGTGCAGATATCGTTCCTCCTCTTGTCAGTGCCGTAACGGAATAGGCTCCTGAACCGGCGCTGGCAAGAGCCGTAACCTGCGCAAGGCCGCTGGTTATGGTAACGTTCGACCCCGAAAGGCTCGCGCTGGGTAAGGTGACCGGGGCCTGGAAAGTTACCACACCCCCAATTACAGGCTCGCTTGCGTCATTGCCCGCTACCATCACTCGCAACGGATTGGCAAAAGCGGCTCCCAACAGAGCTGTCTGATTATTGCCACTGCTGACATTTACCCTAAAACCCCGCGACTCAAACGCGCCGATATCGGGTCTGCTTACCCGGGAAATCCCCCGCTGGTCTTGCGTGATCGCGCCCGAAACCGACCCCGCGTTAATCGCAATACTCCCCGGCAACAGTGCATGGGTAGGCGTGGCTCCGCCGTAATTACCTAATGCGCTGAGTAGATAATCACTCCCCGCGATGTTGGTGAGATTGCCGGTTGTAGTGCCGCCGATAGTTAACTCGATCGTCGTGTTGCCAATCAGGTTGTGGCCGAGGCCGGAGACAAATACGCCTACGAGATCATGCCCGATACCGAGGGAGGTATTCCCCGCAATGAGGCAATTATTAATCGTAACGAAGTTTGGCACGTTACCGCCGTAAATGGCTCCGCCTTCGGCACCAGTTGGGCTGGGGTTGCCCACAGCCCGGTTCAGGGTGAAGGTACTGTTGCTGATAGTCAGGCTTCCCACCCCAGCTTCGATAGCTCCGCCCGCGCGGGCCACGTTGCCACTGAACGTGCAGTTTTCAATCAGGCAGGGTTCGTTAGTGTTTTTATGCAAGGCCCCGCTGTTGCTGATGGCCGTGTTGGAGGCGAAGGTACTGTTGGTGATGGTGAACGAACCGCTGTTCTGCGCAACAGCCCCGCCTGTGTTGCCGGCAGTGTTATTATAGAAATAGCAGTTGGCCACTAGTAGATCTCCGCCGATGAGCGAAATAGCTCCGCCATTACCGCTCGTACGGCCATTCGTAAAGGCCAGATATTGGGTTGTCAGTTTGGCCGACCCCGGCACGCTCAGGATGCTGAAATCCCTGGACGTTCCCCCGCCCCGGAGCGTTACGGATGTGGTGGTGCTGGATGGCCCCTGAATCAAAATATCTCTGTTGGCCGGTACAGATAGCCCACTGGTCAGGCTGACTATACCCGATGTAGCAAAGGTAACCGTAAACTGGTTAGGGCAACCCGTGATGGCTCCGATGTCGGCCAATACCTGTCGTAGGGACCCCGCCCCGCTGTTGTTGAGATTAGCCGTGTACGAATACACACACGGAAGCACATTGGACAGGGCAAAATTAACCGAAGCAGGGGTGGTTCCTGCGGCCGAGGCTACTACATTATAGGGGCCGCCAGCCGTAGCGTTGGCCGTTGCATTCACGGCGGCCGTACCGCTGCTGCTCAGCGTGGCTGTAGCACTGCTCAGGGTAGCACTCGCTCCGCTCGTCGGGGCTACGAAGCTCACTACGCCCCCGGTAACGGGTTCCCCGCCGGCACTGCTCACGGATACACTCAGCGGATTGGTGAACGCCGTGCCCGGGCTGGTCGTTTGGTTGTTGCCGCTTAGTATGGTCAGCGCAAACCCCTGCGACTCAAACGCGCCGATGTCGGGCGTACCGACCCGGTTGTTGCCCCGCTGGTCCTGCGCGGGTGCCACCAAAGCCGACCCCGCATTAATCGCAACGCTCCCCGGCAACAGTGCATGGGTGGGTACGGCGCCGCCGTAATCAGCCAAACCGGCCAGTAAATACCGGCTTGCTGACCCGTCGATAATGTTACCTGTGGTGATGCTGCCAAGCCCGGCCCCGGATGTATTCCCGATAATATTATAGCCCACCTGCGATGAAAAACCACTCACCAGGTCGGGGCTGGTCCCTATTGATGTGTTACCCGCGATAAGGCAGTTATTGATAACGACAGGGGTGGAGCCGCTGCCATAAATAGCCCCGCCCTGGGCAGTACCCGAAGTGCCAACCGCCCGGTTCAGGGTGAAGGTACTGTTATTGATGGTCAAACTCCCGACAGCGGCTTCGATGGCCCCCCCTGCCCGGGCTACGTTACCACTGAACGTGCAGTTTTCAATCAGGCCGGGGTCGGTAATGCCTTTATGAAGGGCCCCGCTATTGCTGGTAGCCGTATTGCTCGCAAAGGTTGTATTGGTAATGGTAAACGAGCCTCCGCCATGATACATACCTCCTCCCACGTTCGTGGCCGTATTACCGTAGAGGTAGCAATAGTCGAGGTACAGGTTACCCCCATCCTGCGAGATGGCTCCTCCATTCTGGCCACCAGCCACCCGTGCATTGGTGAAACTCAGGTAACGAACGGTTAATGTAGCTGAACTCGGTACCGTCAGAAGGCGGTAATTGCTGGACGATCCTCCACCCCGAAGCACCACATCCGTACTGGTTGTCGAATAGCCCAGCAAGAGGATATCTTTAGCTGGTGCGGTAAGTGCACTGGCTAGATTGACGGTTCCCGACACGCCGAACGTGATGGTAAACTGACCGGTACACGAACTGGCCCCAATATCGGCAAAGGCCTGCCGGAGCGACCCGGGGCCTGAATTGGCCAGGCTGGTAACGGTATAACTCGTTGGGATAATGGTAACAGTGGCGCTGGCTGTGGTCGTACAGGTACCAATGGTGCAGGTAGCCGTATAGGTGCCGCTGGTGGTAGCCAAATAGATGTTGCCCGTGCTACCACCAGGCCAGTTGACTGTGCCACCCGTGCAGCCGCTGGCGGTGAGCGTAACCGAATTAATTCCGCAAACGGAGGAAGTACTGGCCACCGTAAACGTAACCGAAGCTGCGTTTGAACTCTCATACGCACCGGCATCACGCGCTGTTCCAATCTGTGATGTTCCCAGCGCATCGGTGGTTAGTGTGCTGCTCACGGCCGCATCTATCGCCTGACTAAAACAACCCAGCGGGATAACGGGGATACACTCGCCCGCAACAGTTGTCAGCGAACCAAGACCCAGCCCAGCCGTACCGACGTTGTCGCGGTCGGATGCCAGCAGGGTGAGGTTAGCCGTAATGTCATTGGCAAATACATTGCCGCCCAGCGAAGTAAAGGTGGCTGTACCCGTGCTATTTATAGCCAAAAAACCAGTAGTGCCATTGGTAGTAAAAACATTATTACGTAGTTGAACCGATATATTTGCATTGGAAGCATTGGCATAAACATGACTATCGGCAACTGAACCAAACGTATTGTGTTCAAGTGTTAATGAAACCGGTATTGACTGTGTATTGGCAACCCTAATCACATACCCCGACGTTATCGACCCTCCAGCGAATGTGCTGTTACTAATTCGGAGAGTTGCGACGTTAACAAATGATATGATGTATCCCGTACCTTCTGTTGATTGGCGGAAGGCAGTACGGTCAATGCGTACGGTACTCCCGGTATTTGAGGCAAAAAGTGTTCTTGCTCCTGTACTTAATACAGATGTATTCTCATCAAAATAGCTGTCCTCTATAACTAAATTACCTAACCCCTGCATGCGTAGAGCACCTACCAGTTGGGCCCGGTTATTGCGGAATACACACTGCTGCACAATGAGATTATGGTTTGCTGTAACAACCACCTGAATAGCTGCCCCCTGCTCTCCCGTAGTAGTGACTAGTCCGTTCAGAAAGATGATATCTGCCACCACCAACGTTTTGTTACTACCAGTTAAGTTCAGCAACCGAAACTCACCCGCCCCTGGATCGCGGGCAATCGTAGTCCCGCCTACACTCGTGGCGGGGCAGAGCGTGCTGCCTCCGGCAATGGTGCCACTAAACGTGATGTCGGGCAGAGCGGATGTAAGTGTAATCGTCTGATTGGCGGGGAGGGTAATCAGGTAGGTGAGGGCCGTGTTGCCGTTGGCCGTGGTGATGGCCTCGCGCAGGGTGCCGGGGCCACTGTCGGCGGTACTGGTGACAGCAATGGTGGTTTGCCCGTAGCCCGGCAAAGCCATTCCCCAAAAAAAAAGAACGAGTAAAGGGGTTAGTCTTGGAATACCACAAAACTGCTTGTTTTGAGAGGCAGCAGGCCTCCATGAAAAGAAAAAGTCGCGCATAAATTTCTAAAGGTTAGTCGGCCGGCACGGCAAAAATCCCGTCGATCAGTGGGTACCCGGATGCATACTGGATGCATCCGTTTTACCTGACAGCGGTTACTATCCTGCCACCACAAAGATCCTTAACCGCTTCCCGCCGGATTGTCATTTTTCAGACAAATCCTGTTGATTTCCGGACAAACCTTAATTTTATTATAACTTTACACAGTATTAATATACTTATTACAATAAAAACAGAAACCATTTTTTTGTCAGTGTCCTGACGCCAGCGGTGAAAAAAGATTCCGGTTGAGGCCTTTTTTTGAAAAATCCGTAGGTAAATTGATTCGATCCGTAGGTGAAAATGCATTGTATTTCGGACTGGTCCGTGCCACTTGCCCTACGGCCGGAAAACCACCGGAAAGTCCATTTTACGGGCAGAAGTCTCCTCCGTCCGCGCGGGTGGTTGTCGTTGCAGAATTTTTTCGGCCGCGGCTAAAACGGCCGCATCCAGCAGCCGCCCTGCTGATTTGGTGATACGCACGGCCGCGACGTAGCCGTCACTGCGCTGGTAGACGCGGATCAATACCGTGCCTTCGTGCCCCAGCTGTAAGGCCGGTGCGGGGTATCTGACTTCGCGCAGCAGCGCGTTGCGGAACGATAGCAGCGGATCATAATGGCCCCCAGCCGGTCCCACCGGCTCAGCGGTGGCAACACTGGCTACCACCTCTCCGGCAGCATCGGATTCAGGCGAAACGGACGACTGGGCAAATGCCGGGCAACCCGCAAAGGACAGCAGGCAGGCAAGCAGGAAATAATGATTTTTCATAATGGTCAGCTGGTTTGTGTAGACCAAAACTAGCTGACCGGCAACCGGTCGATTGTCAATTTCCGGACAAATCCTGTTGATTTCCGGACATAATCCGCTTAGCTGCGTAAATCTTCCTGACCGGACGCTTCTTTCTGCTGCCGGACATAGTCCGAAGGCGTCAGTCCGGAATATTCCCGGAATACACGGCTGAAATAGGACAGGTTGTCGAATCCCGCCCGGTAGGCCGTTTCGCTCGGACTCAGTCCCGCCTGCAGCCATTCCGCAGCACGGCGGAGGCGGTAGGTACGAATTACCTCCCCGGCGGTCATATTCAGCAAGGCATTCAATTTGCGCGTCAGGGTGCGGCTGCTCATGGCCAGCGACGTTGCCAGTTGCTCCACGTCAAACTCTGTATTGTCGAGCTGCCGGTCAATCTGCCGGTATAGCTCATCAACAAACGCCTGTTGCTGCACGGTAAAAACAGGTTCCGGAGCCGCAACCGGCGATTCGCCCGCCGTCCGGAGCACCTGCCCGCGGAAGTAGGCGCGGATAATCTGCTGCCGGGCCAGCAGATTCTGCACCCTGATCAGTAATTCCTGCGCTACAAACGGCTTGGTCAGGTAATCATCAGCGCCGGTTCCGAGCCCCTGCAACCGGTCATCGAGGGCGGCCCGGGCGGTCAGCATCACAACGGGTATGTGGCTGGTTGCCTGCTCCTCCCGCAGGTACCGGCACAGGGTCATCCCGTCGAGTTCCGGCATCATCACATCGGTGACGATCAGGTCAGGCACCGTCTGCCGGGCCAGGTCCAGTCCCTTCTGCCCGTCGGTCGCTTCCACAATCCGGTAGTGCGGGCTCAGGATCGACCGTACATAGACACGGAGGTCGTCGTTGTCCTCCACGATAAGCACCACAGGCCGGCCGGTGGCTTCGTCTGCTTCCGGCTGGGGCGCTGCCAGCTCGCCGGTCGCCGCCGGAACCGGCTGCACCGGCAACCCTGTATCGGCGGGACCGGTCACCGGACCGGACAAAGCCCGCAGCGGCAGACTAACGGTAAAGGTTGTCCCGACGCCCAACCGGCTATCGGCCGTAATGCTGCCGCCGAGCAGCCGTACCAGTTCCCGCACCAGCGCCAGCCCGACGCCCGTTCCTTCATAGCCGCGCCGCTGACTGGCATCAACCTGATAAAACCGGTCGAAGATAAACGGCAGATGTTCCGGCGCAATGCCCGGACCGGTATCCGCCACGGTGAGCAGCAAGCCCGCTTCACTGTAGGTCACCGTCACAGCCACTGATCCGCCGGCCTGCGTAAACTTCAGCGCATTGGCGACGAGGTTGTTTGTCACTTTCTCCAGTTTATCCGCGTCATACTCAGCCATAACCTCCGGATGACTCTGGTTCAGCGACAGCTCAATCCGGCGGCTGACAGCCAGCGACTCAAAGGAGAGTACCCACATCCGGAACTCAGCTACAAGATTGCCCGGCCGCAGATCGGGCTGTAGTTGCCCGTTATCAAGCTTGGCCAGGTCCAGCAGTTGATTAATCAATGTCTGCAACCGGGTGGCATTCCGGTACATGATCCGGTACAGTTCCTCGGCGGGGAAGCGCTTCACCAGATCATTGAGCGGCCCGATGAGCAGCGTCAGCGGGGTGCGGAATTCATGGGAAATATTGGTAAAGAAGCGGGTTTTAAGCGCATCCAGCTCAACCAGTTTTTCGGCTTCGACTTTCTCCGTAAAGAGTGCCTTTTCCGTTGCGAGCCGTTTTTGTTCGGCCCCCTCAATGATTTTTCCCAGCACCAGCGCCAGCGCCACAATTTCGAGGAAGTTGGTCGCATAGATCACGGGGTAAATCCAGTCATAGTCAATGATACCCAGCGACCGCAGGTTCAGGAAAATAAACGGCACCAGCGTTATAAAACACGGAATGAGCAGGTAGGTATTCATCGGCACCCGCCGCAACAGGGCATGGCAGCAGATGGTAATCAGGAAGACTTCGGTAAACAGAAACAGGTAGTTATTGCCCTGCAGCAGGTACATCCTCGGTACGAATGCATGCAGGGTCAGTTGCAGCACACTGACGGCCACAATGCCGAAAAATACCGGACGCAGGGCCCGGTAATGCCGCCGTACCGACAGCAGCGAATAAATAAACAGCGTGTATGTAGCGGGCATCAGCTCGAAAAACGCCACGTTGAAGAAACTGGCCACGGCGGGGTACGCGCTCAGCAGATTACCCGTTACCCCGAATGACCCGAGTACCGAGGCCGTTACAATCACCGTATGAAAAACGTACCACCGGAAAGAGCTGTCCTGAACATACCGCGCCAGAATAACATTGTAAAATACCCGCAGCAGCTGAATCCCGATAACCAGCCACACCATGGCCAGGCTCCCCGGCAGGCTGTCGATGTAGGCCTGATAGGTCATGAGGGTCAGCTGTCCGTTGATGGATTCGCTGGCTTCGAGGCGCAGGTAATACGTCTGCGGACGGGTGACCGCACCGAGCGGATACGCCGGAAACAACCCCTTGTAGGCTTTCTGGTCGGCCGGCGTCTTCAATCCCCCTTTTAACAGGGCCCAGGTGCTGTCTGTCTGCGGAACGTAGAGGTCAATGTGATCGCGCAGGCCATCGCTCCAGAGCAGGTACCATTGCCGGTCCTCCGGTGCAGTGCCGGGATCGAGTGTAAAGCGGAACCAGAAAATCTGTTTTGAAAAACCAAACTGAAACGATTGCTCACGGTGGGGTATAAACGTCTGCTGCCGGACCTGCTCAAACGAAAGCGTCCCTGCCGGATCGGCAAAGACCGATACCGACGGGCATAGATTGAGGACTTCCGTATCAGGTTTCAGGGAAACCGGCTGTGCTATTGTAACACCACATGCCAGCAAAAAAAACAAAATCAAACAGACATTACTCCGCATACAGTCAGGCAACCGGATAAACGATCCTATCTTACGTTACCGGTTCTGGCAAAGTACGATAAAATCATTTACCCGGATTGACCCTGATGCACAAAAAAGTTAATCCGCCGCTGTAACCTTCGGCATCATTGCTGAACTTCCGGAGACACAACAACAAAATCATACTTGTAAAGAAGCTGAAAGGTATCCTCAGAAAGCGTTTTGTCATTGGCATAGCGCACCCGGAGCGGACGTACATCAACGACCACCCATTTTTCCTTGTCGTACAGCTTCAGAAACTCCTTCGGGTATTCGGGTTGGGCACTGGCAAGATCATCAATGACTTTTCCGTCTTCGGTAGTATAGCGAAGCATAAAATAAACATTGGTAAAGCTGGTCTGATTATGCTGTGCCAGTTCATAGATTGCATTCCCGATGTCATAGAGGGAGGTCATCAGGTTGAGTCCTTTTGCCAGATGGTTGGCCCCCATTTTGAAAAATACTTTCTCGTGCCGGGTCTTTGTGTGATCGTAATACGAATAGAAGTTCTTTTTCATTAACGAAGCCCGCATCAGCGAATTTTCCTCTCTGTATATACGGCCGGACACCTTGATGTCATCGAGCACCTGTTTATAGTTTTCCTGCGGAATCCCGTTGCGCAGACTGTCCAGCAACTTTACCTTGGGCATCCACCATCTGGCCAGCAGGCTATCCCGAACGGCTTTATAGGCCTGCCTTACTTTGGGTGACTGGGCCGTGTAGACCCGGTTAATCGCATACGGAAACGCCATCTGAAATTCCTGATCGATTCCCCAGATCGCATAGTTGTAGGTTCCGGCGGCAGCAAGCATCCGGGCATCGTCAGTGGTTTTGAAGAAGGGGAAGGTGCCGTATTTGGGATGCTCTCTGGATACGGCGGCCAGGCTGTCCCACGGATTTTTATAGCGGGCCATCCGTGAGAGTTCAGACGCAACAAACGGACTTACTTCGACACACCAGTTTTTAAACCCATACGTTGATGCCCGTTCAAGGGCATAGGCTGCCAGTTGCGAGAGCAGCGGGGAATTATGGTATTCGCCCCAGCCAACAAACTGATTTTCAGCAAAATGCTTTTCCAGTATATCCCAGCCGGCGCCGGTTGGTTTCTTACCGTCAAACGTGAATGAGCTTACAGCGCCGGAGAGGTACTTTGTAAACCGGGCCGAGTCGCTGACCGGTTTTTCTTTCTGGGCAAAACAGGTCGTCGTAAGCAGCAGGCTGACAGCCAGTAAAATGTTTTTCATAATGCGTGTAACGGTTTATTGAGTTTCCGGCAGATGCGTGGCATTGATACAGGCTGATGTAAACGCTGTTTCAACAGAAAACCGCTCAAATTACCGCAAAAATCAATATATGTTTGATTTCGCCGGTAATTTAATAATGACGGAAAGCGGATTAACACCATTACTAAATCACCGGCGAAGCAACTACCGTGCACCGTCCTGTCAGGGCGCCAACCGGAGCTGGCCTGCCTCTGACAGGATTAGTTTTGCTCCCTCCTCACAGGTGACTTTCCGGGCAAGCGCCTTATACCCTGAGGGTATGTAAACGTTATGCCGGATCAGCGCCATCGCTCCGGGTTCCGGAATCTGTCCGCCAATCCATGTATCCGGTTCGTTCCAGGCACCATGCCGGGCAGTTATAAACAAAGGCGCCTCATAAGCACCCATGTCGATCCGGAGGCCTACGATCCGGAGGTTACCGGCCAGATCCCGTGCCGATACGGTTCCCGTTGTGCTCGACGGATCACCCGTATTCATGGCCGGGCTACCGGTCTGCAGCTGATAGTTTCCGGCAGCTGCGTTGATAAATTTCGGGTCAGCATCCAGATTCCCTGCACCGGAATAACCGCCTTCGACAATAGAATACGTTATCTGATAGGCAGGAGTACCCCTGTCAGGTCCGGTTGTGTTAGCCAGCCCCGGTTGTAACAAAATACTGTTCTGGACCCTGTAATTAACGGCGCAACTGGCCTCCATATCGGTATAAAACGTATTCCCGTTGGTACTGCCTGCCTTGTTGTTAACGAATGTGCAGTTCGTAAATACCGGGCTTACTTCGCTATAGAATGAAGCTTGTACGGAAAAAAGTCCGCCCTGTTCACCGGCAGTATTATCGTCCAGTAAACAATTGGTAAAAAATGATTCGTACTTACCGCCGGTCGTTGTCGAAATGCGCATCAGCCCACCCGCATATGAAGACCGGTTTCTCTGGAATATACATTGATTCGCCTGCAGCAGAATACGGGAAGCGGCTGAGTTAATAGCCTGTACATAAAACCCGCCGCCATATCCGAATACAGCGTTATCCGTAAGCAGGCACCGCAACAGCGCTATACTACCAATACCGTTATTAGAATGAATGTAAATGCCGCCGCCATAATCAGAGGCAATGTTCTGGCTGATCGTCGTACTTTCCAGCGTTGGCCGGCAATACCCGCCCGATTCAGCATCCAGATAAAGGCCGCCTCCCGCTTTGGTGCTACGGTTAGCCGTAATGATGCAGTTAATGAGCTGAGGTTCGCAACGGTTACCGCTGCCACTGCCGTCAAAATAAACCCCTGCTCCTCCTTTTGGTGTCTGTAGTGCACCATAGTCACGCGATTCATAGCCATCGCGGATGGTTACCCCATCTAGTTTAGTAGCAGCCGAAGCGGGGCCAAACCGGACGACCTGATAGGTATTATCTACAGTAGACCCGATCTGACCAATATCTCCGGAAAAGATCGTCGGATACCGGGAAATAATCCGCTGACTTATGTCCGTTTCCTGCCCGGCAAAACCACCAATGACGTCAACGCCGGAGTTAATGACAAAACTACGGTGACGGGCGGTAGACTGCGTGGGCAGGTAAACCCCCTGGGCTACCCAGAAACTGACCCCTGCATCGGCTACCAGCAGCGCTTCCGGAAATTCCGTTGCCGATAAGGCATTGCTCCAGTCTGCTCCGGAAAAGGTGCCTGCCCCTGATACTGTAACGTAGAGCCGGGTACCTGCCGGATAACGGTACTGATATTCGAAAGCCCCCTGATCAATCCGCCCGTTAAGAATACGTGGCTTAGCCGCCGCATCCTGCTGAGCGACCGTAGCCGTTGTGCTGGCCGGATCACCGGCATTTATCACCGGCGACCCCGCAGAGGGCATATACGTACTTGTCAATTGCGGATTCTGATCACTGTTACCGGCTCCGGCATACCCGCCCTGAATCGTTGAATAGGTAATCGTCAGACTAACCTGGCCATTATTGTATATGCCGGACAGCACTGAAGGGGCCGATTCGGCCGTATTGGCCCAGATAATGCAGTTCAGCAGCAGGGGCTCACACGTACCCTGATTGCCCGGAACGTCATTATACAGGGCACCAC
Source organism: uncultured Arsenicibacter sp. (assembly GCF_945952095.1). Taxonomy (GTDB): domain Bacteria; phylum Bacteroidota; class Bacteroidia; order Cytophagales; family Spirosomataceae; genus Arsenicibacter. The sequence continues at coordinate 17,217 of NZ_CAMFHL010000128.1, forward strand.
TGTTGTAATTTCCGCTGACGGCCGGAGTCGTCACGTGGTTATTAACCAGCGTACAGTTAATAAAGGCAGGCCGGCAAATCCCGCCGAAGGCTTCATTATAGTAGGCCCCACCATCTCTTGCCGTGTTCCCGCTGCTCAGGCAGTTAATGAAACGAGGCTGACAGTTGCCCTGATAGCCGTTATTATAAACCCCGCCGCCGTTGACCCAGGCTCCATTACGGCTGAAGACGCAATTAATGACGGTAGGACTACAGCTCCCCTGATAACCATAATTATTCAGTCCCCCGCCATACGACGCCGTGTTATTCACGATGTAGCAGTTAGCAATCACCGGATTACTTTGGTTGCCGGCACCGGAACCATTATTAAAAATACCAGCTCCTTCATACCCATAGCCACCGGTTACAACGATCCCGTCTAAACGCGTATCCGCAGACGCATTCGTGAACGTAACTACATGGAGGGCATTATCATCAAGATTGTTACTGAAACCGATCTCTCCGGAAAATGTAGTAGAAGACGGAGCAGTAAGCTCACGCTCCTGTAATCCGTTTTCAAACCCCTTAAAACCGCCATAAACCTGTACCCCGGAAGGAATCACAAAGCTATCAGCGCGATTATTATTGTTATTGACCGATGTTTTATACGTACCCTTTGCGATCCAGAACTGTGTTCCTGCCGGAGCAGTCGCCAGACGGGTACGCAGGGTAAATGATGTGCTTGCATTGGCCCATGAGGATCCGGAAAAATTACCGCTCCCGTATTCGGTTACATAAACAACGGACTGACCATAAACCCGCAGACTACATATTACATAAATAGTGCAGAAAAGACGTAAAAAAGAAAGCATAAGTTAACCCGTATGAATGGGCCGACAAAAGTACTACTCAGGTTACGACGAATCAACGAGCAGACGTTGATATGTCGCAACCTGACGTCAGACTAGTGCAGGAGCGCATCCAGACTATACTTTCCGGGCCCTAAGAGCAGGCTGGTGATGTAGCCAATCAGAAAAAGGGTGCCCGCCGACCCATCACCCAGCAGATCTCCCTCATGGGCTATAAACACGATGACCAGGGCAGTGCAGAGTAACGGAATTAGCACCACACGCGTTAACAGCCCCAACATGAGCAGTATGGAGCAGAAAAACTCCGCTCCGATGGCCAGCGCCAGCGAAACAGTAGTTCCAAGCCCAAACAGATTCAGAAAGCCGGCCTTCTGTTCACTGAAGTGTATTAACTTTTCATAGCCATGCGGGATCATGGAGAGGCCTAAACCAAGCCGTAACCAAAGGCTGGCACCATTAACTGCTTGTACGGAGAAATCCGTTTTCAGGAATTGCATGATAACTAATTGATTAGAACAGAGTATTGGTTGAGCGTCATTGAGTTGTGGCGTATTCATTCTGAACAGGCAGCTACCCCGTAGCTGGAATTACGGATCAAAGTACGCCCCGGCGTTTCAGAAAGGACGGGTAAAAATGATCAACCCCTGCTTTTTGATGACCAACGCAATTGGTCACATTCAATTGGAAATGCGGATACCTTTCGGTTTTTTTGCCCGAAACTAAGTCAAGACGTAACTATCCCCCAGCTAAAGCAAGGGGCTTTAATCCTCACCGTTGGCAGGGGTAAGCACAAACCAACGGGGAATTTTC
>NZ_CAMFHL010000129.1 GCF_945952095.1 uncultured Arsenicibacter sp.
GAATAGTGGAATTTAAGAAAAACAATCAGAATATTGATATGCTGGTTTCGCACCGACAGAAGTGTTGTATAACGCTCTTTATCACTTGCACTCTTTCGCTCTTTGTTTATGTCAAAAAACACACGACGTGACTTTTTAAAGACCGGCGCTTTGGCAGCGTCGACGCTGGCGGCGGGTACCTTTTCGATCGTGCCGCGGCACGTACTGGGAAAAGGCTATGTCGCGCCTTCGGATAAACTCAATATTGCGGCCGTAGGCTGTGGCGGTAAAGCCGACTACAACATCCAGCAGGCCTACAACAATGGCTCCGATAACTTCGTAGCCCTTTGCGATGTCGACGACCGGCAGTCCAAAAAGTACCGCGCCAAATTCCCCAACGCACCTTATTTCAAAGACTACCGGCAGATGTTCGATCAGGCCGGTAAGACCTTTGATGCCGTTATCGTATCAACTCCCGACCACATGCATGCCCCCATTGCGATGGCTGCCATGCAGCTGGGCAAACACGTCTACGTCGAAAAACCACTGACCCACGACATTTACGAAGCCCGGATGCTGACCGAGGCTGCCCGTAAATACAAGGTAGTCACCCAAATGGGCAACCAGGGCAGCAGCGGCGACGCGACCCGGATTATCGAAACCGCCATTCAGAGCGGCGTGATCGGGCCGGTGCATACCGTATATTGCTGGACAAACCGGCCGGTATGGCCGCAGGGCGTTAAATCGCCGAAAGACCGCGGTGAGACGATGGCCGTTCCGCCCGAAGTCGACTGGAACCTGTGGCTGGGCACCGCGCCGTTCCGTGGCTACCACGAAGCCTACATGCCGTTCCGCTGGCGTGGTTACTGGGATTTCGGCACCGGGGCTTTGGGCGATATGGGATGCCATTTCATGGACGTACCGTTCCGGGCGCTGAAACTGAAATACCCGACCTCGGTCGAATGCAGCGTTGGCTCGGTATACGCCGATTTCTTCAAGGAAGCGTTCTTTGATGATGTTTGCCCGCCGTCGTCGGCTATTCATCTCACTTTCCCGTCAGACAACAAGAAGATTAAGGAAATTAAACTATCGTGGTTCGATGGTGGTATCCGGCCGCAGTTGCCCGAAGGGGTTTCCTATAATGAGCTTTTCCGCACCCAGGATGGCGGGATGCTGTTTATGGGTACAAAAGGAATGCTGGCCGGTAATATTTTCGGCAACGACCCGATTCTGCTGCCGAAAAACAAGTTCTTAGGAAAAGAACTGCCTGCACCGCAAAAGCCGCTGGTTGACGGGAAGACCGAAGGGCACCAGCAGCAGTGGGTCAAAGCCTGCAAGCAGGGTTATGGCACCTACACCAGTTCGTCGTTCGACGAAGCCGGACCGCTGACCGAAACCGTGCTGATGGGTAACCTGGCAACGCGCAGCTACATGTACCGCGACGGGAATAAATTTCCCGGCCGCGAGCGCCTGTTATGGGACGGCGAAAATATGAAAATCACTAACTTCGATTACGCCAACCAGTTTGTGAAGCGGCAGTATAACGGCGGCTATACACTGTAGCAAGAGCAGCTTGAGAAATGTATAAAAAAAGGCATGTCATTTTTTTTTGATGTTTGTCAAAATGCAAAAGAGGTAAATAGTTAAGTGGTATAAATTTGCGTATTTGCGAAAAAGAAAACTACGATACTGATTCGCAGTTTTGGTATTCATTTACATTTCACTGCTCTACTATGTCAAGGTTTACAAAAGCTTTTTTCGCTCTCTCTCTCTTTCTGTTCGTTGTAACAGGCGTTGGTAACATTGCTAAAGCACAGGTTGATCCGCCTACGGATATAGGTGGTACATCCGGCATGATCGCCCCTAATACGTTTTCTCTTTGTGCAGGATCTCCGTTGACGCTTACTGCTTCGTGTGGGGCCTCTCCTTTTTTATACCCTCGCTGGGATAATGGTGACCCTACCATTGCACTTACAGTATTACCCGGAGTAAATACTTACGATGTTTATTGTACAGATGAACTGAATAAGTCTCAACCTGTAAGCGTCACAGTTATTGGGGGCTGTGTTGAAGTCTGCAACGTAACCCCCTCGGCCAGCAACCTGCAAACGGTCGGAACGTTGGGCGGCGACAAGTGCTCAATACAGCTATCTGCGCTGGTATCGGGCCGGCACTTCGAATTTACCGGCCCGAATGGGTATGTGCACAGCGTTGTTTATCGTAATTGCCAGGAGAACATCACCATTTTCGCGGAGAATGTAAAAGAACCGGGCACGTATACCCTTAAAATCTACCGTGAAGAGGCTCCGCAAGGGCCGATACCCGGCCGTCGGGCGGCGGGTGACGGGCTCTATTATACCATTGAGGTCGGCGGTACTGCCTGCCCGACCCGATAAGCAGCTTTTATCTTATCGGAAATCCCGCTTTTGCCCCTTTGGCAGAGGCGGGATTTCGTGTTTTCAGGTGATCTGCGGGGACGTTTAGTAAGTCCGCGGATAAGTGTGCGGAGAATCGCTTACCTTTGCCGCGGACAATTACCATTCACTTTGGACAATACGCGAACCGCCCAATCGCCCACGATAAACGTTGTTATTCCGCTTTTTAACGACTGGGAAGCCGTCAGCCTGCTGCTCGAACGCATCCGTCAGGTCGTTGACCGCCCGGTGCTGGAAAAGCTGGCTTTTCTGATTGTTGATGACTGCTCATCGACCGATTATACCGAATTACCCAACGGCATTGGCCAGTCGCTGTCGATCCTCCGGCTTTACCGGAACGTCGGCCACCAGAAAGCGATTGCCATTGGCCTGTCGCACCTGGCCAGTCAACCCGGGCAGTTTCCGGTGATTGTCATGGATTCCGACGGCGAAGACAAGCCGGAAGACATTATGCGGCTCATCGAGGCGTCGGAGCAGAAGCCCAACCACGTCGTATTTGCCCACCGTGCCAAGCGCCACGAAAGTCTGACGTTCAGGGTATTCTACGAAATTTATAAAACGGTTTTCAGGTTGCTGACCGGCAAGGTCATCACCTTTGGTAACTACAGCCTGATTCCGGCCGCATTGCTGCGGAAACTGGCGCACGTCTCCGAAATCTGGAACAACTATCCGGGGGGCGTTATCCGGTCGCGGCTGCCGTATACGGCCACGCCCATCGAACGGGGCCGGCGGCTGGCAGGGACCTCCAAAATGAATTTTGTGTCGCTGCTGATGCACGGCCTGAGCGCCGTTTCGGTACTGATGGACACCACGGCCGTCCGGATTCTCCTGTTCTGTGTGATTACCTCCGGGATTTCGGCGGCGGGCATCGGCGTGGTAGTTTACCTGCGTTTTTTTGCCAATGCCTACGTGCCGGGCTGGGCCAGTTATCTGGTATTTTCCTTTTTTATCGTGATTCTTCAGGCGTTTCTGATTTCGCTGTTGCTGGTGTTTATCGTGCTGACCTACCGTACGCAGATCCATTTCATTCCGGCTAAACAATACAGCGACTTCCTCGAACGCGTCGAAAAAGTGTACTGACCGATTTCCAGCGATGTTATTTAATTCACTACAGTTCATTCTGTTTTTTATCGTTGTTACGCTGCTCTATTTCAGCCTGTCGCTGGGGTGGCGGTGGCGGTTATTGCTGGCGGCCAGTTGTTATTTCTACATGGTGTTCCAGCCGGCGTACATCCTTATCCTGTTCGGCACCATTGTTATCGACTATGTTGCCGGGCTTTGGATTGAGCGGACGGGCGAACCTAATACCGGTAATAAGGCCCGGAAGTGGCTGCTGATCATTTCCCTGATTTCGAACATCGGCATTCTGGCTTTTTTTAAATACCTCGGTTTTTTTGCCGAAAACGTGGCGGGCGCGTTTGACCTCTTCGGGTTTTCGCACATGGCGGAGCAGGTGACGGCCCTGACCAACCGCATTTTTGTGGGGGTGCTGCACCTGTTCGGCGAAAGCGGGATTTCGTCGTTTAAGGACAACATGAGTATTTTGCCCATCGGCTTGTCGTTCCACACGTTTCAGGCCATGAGCTATACCATAGAAGTGTATCGGGGCAACCAGAAGGCCGAGCGGCATTTCGGTATTTATGCACTCTATGTCATGTTTTATCCGCAGCTGGTGGCAGGGCCTATCGAGCGGCCTCAGAATGTGCTGCACCAGTTTCATACCTATTTCCCGTATAATGCCGAAAATGTGAAGGCCGGACTGATGCAGATGGCGTTCGGCTTTTTCAAAAAGTGCGTCATTGCCGACCGGCTCGTATTGCTGGTCGATCCGGCATTTAACCATCCCGGGCAATACAACGGCCTGACCCTGTTGCTGGCCACGTTTTTCTTTACCATCCAGATTTACTGCGACTTTTCGGCGTATTCAGACATTGCTATCGGGGCGGCTCGGGTGATGGGTTTTACGCTGATGGAGAACTTCCGGACGCCGTATATTGCCCGGTCCATTACTGAATTCTGGCGGCGCTGGCACATCTCCCTGTCGACCTGGTTCCGCGATTACCTGTACATTCCGCTGGGGGGTAACCGCAAAGGCGAAGTCCGCCGGAACCTGAATCAGCTGATTGTATTTCTGGCTTCCGGCCTCTGGCACGGGCCTAACTGGACCTATGTGATCTGGGGTGGCCTGCACGGGGCCTATCAGGTAGGGGCGGGCCTGCGCGACAAGCATCTGCCGTGGTTCCGGCTGGCCATTAATCCGGAAGCAAGTCCGGCGCAGCGCATCCCCCGTATCGCCCTGCATATGCTCCTGACGTTCGGGCTGGTCATGCTGACATGGGTCTTTTTCAGGGCCAAAAGCGTGGGGGACGCCCTGCTGATCTTCCGCCGGATTGCCACCCTGTCGTTCAGCGATCCGTTACAAACCACACTGAACAGCACCGAGCTGATCTTCAGCTTTATCCTGATCGCGTTTTTGCTGATCAAAGAACACGTCTACCTCTACATCCCGACCCGCAACACGCTGCGGTTTATTCTGTTACTGACCCTGATCCTGTTTGTGACCTACTTCTTCGGCGTCTTTACGTCGAATCAGTTTATTTATTTCCAGTTTTAGGGGTTCAACGTCGGCCGGGGCTTTTTAAACTCCCCGAGGGTTCAAAACCCTCGGGGAGTTATGCTGATAGTTTAGAATACTAAACTACTATAAAAAGTCTATAAGCTTACTGGTAAGTAAACGTTTGCTTGAACAAATGAAAATTTAAGATACTTTTATTGATCTTTGTGCAATTCATTTGGGGGAACAAAGCTATAACGTTATGCATACAAACCGGGATCCACAGAAACGGTATTATACCCTGAATTCGCTTTCTGAAAAAGAATTTCAGCAACTGACCGCGCTTGCCGCTACGGTGTGTCAGTTGCCGGTTGCCTATATCATTTTACTGGACGGAGACCGTCAGGTGGTCCGGTCAGTGCACGGCCTGACGGAGAAAATTGCAGTTGACGAATGTTCGTTTTGCCGTGAAACCGTAGCGCTGAACGCTTTCCTGGAAGTAGAGGACACGCTGGCAGATAGCCGGTTTCAGCACCTGCCCATTGTGCAGGGAACTCCTCATTTCGGGTTCTATGCCGGAGCACCCCTGACCAACCCGACGGGTATCAACATCGGTTGCCTGTGTGTGTTGGGCTATGAACCGGCCAGACTCACTGAACAGCAGCGGGATATGCTGGCCCAACTGGCAGAACTCGTTACGGATTTAATTATCAAATGCTCCGAGAAACAGGAGCTTGAACAATTCCGGAAGCTGTTTGCCTATTCCAACGATTTGCTTTGTGTGGCAGGAACAGACGGATTTTTCAAGGAGCTGAACCCGGCATTTGAGCGGGTATTGGGCTGGACTAATGAGGTCCTGCTGAAGACCTCTTTTTTTGACCTGGTACACCCTGACGACCTGCTGTCGACCCAAAACGAAATCAGCAAACTGGCGCAGGGCGAACTGACGATCAACTTTGAACACCGTATGCGGAGCAGCGATGGTACCTATCGCTACCTGCAATGGGTGGCCACGCCCGATCCGGTAACGGGCCAGTTGTATGCCATTGCCCGCGACGTAACGGCCATCAAGCGGAAAGAAAAAGCGCTCAAGTATTCCGAGCATAAATTCCGGACGTTTTTCGAAAACTCGCAGGGATTCATGTGTATTCACGATCTGGACGGTAAGTTCCTGGACGTGAACGAAGCCGGTGCCCAGTCATTGGGGTATGTATCCGGCGAACTGATCGGCATGAGCCTGTTTAATATTGTGCCGGATCACCTGCACGCGCAGATTGACGGCTATCTGGCCGAAATCAAAAAGCATGGTCAGGCAAGCGGATTGATGCACACCCGTCACCGCAATGGAAAAACCCATATCTGGTACTTCAATAACATTATCGAATCCGATGAAGACCAGCCAGCTTATGTGATTGGCAATGCGATTGACATTACCGAACGCCACCGGCTGGAGCTGCGGCTGCAGCGGACATCGGAAATGCTGGAGCAGACAAATAAAATTGCCAAAGTCGGTGCATGGGAGGTGGATCTGGTTCGGAATCAGATTCACTGGTCGGAGGTAACGCGGGAAATCCATGAGGTCGATGACACGTTTGTGCCGACGAATGAATCGGCCATGACCTTTTTCAAAGGTGATGACTTCGATCGCATTACGGATTTGTCCTACCGCGCTATTACCGAAGGAATCAGCTATGATGTTGAATTACAGATTGAAACGGCCAAAGGAAGCACAATTTGGGTGCGCGCGTTCGGCAAGCCTGAATTTAAAGAAGGTAAATGCACTCGTCTGTTCGGCGCAATTCAGAACATCGACGAGCTGAAACGGGCGGAACTACTGCTGATAAGGGAAAAAATGCGGCTGGCCGCGTTTGTTGAACACGCCCCGGCCGCCGTGGCCATGCTGGATAAGGACGTTCGTTACCTGGCTGTCAGCAAACAGTGGCTGGAGGAGTATAAGGTTACGCAGGACATTATCGGCCGTTCGCATTACGAGATTTTCCCCAATATCACTGATGACTGGAAAGCCATTCACCAGCGGTGTCTGGCGGGCGCTGTTGAGAAGTGCGAAGAAGACATCTGGCAACCGCCGGGCTGGGAGCATAACCAGCACTTACGCTGGGAAGTGCGGCCCTGGTTCGACTATAACGGCGATATCGGCGGGATTATGATGTTTACCCAGGACATCACCGAACTCTGTGCCCAGCGCGAAGAACTGAAACGGGCGAAGTTACTGGCCGAAAACGCGAGCAAGGCCAAATCGGAGTTTCTGGCCAATATGAGCCACGAAATCCGGACGCCGCTGAACGGGGTTATCGGTTTCTCGGACCTGCTGCTAAAAACAGAAATGAACGTTACCCAGCGGCAGTACCTGTCCATTGTGAATCAGTCGGCCAATACCTTGCTCGGCATCATCAACGACATTCTCGACTTCTCAAAAATTGAATCCGGCAAACTCGAACTCGATGTTGTCCGGTCGGATATTTACGAAATCAGCAGTCAGGCCGCCGATATCATCACCTACCAGGTGCAGAACAAGGGACTGGAGATGCTGCTAAACCTACAGCCGAATCTGCCCCGGTTTGTCAATATTGATCCGGTACGGCTCAAGCAGGTGCTGGTCAATCTGCTGGGCAACGCGGTGAAATTTACCGAAAGCGGCGAGATTGAGCTGAAAATCACCGTAACCGATTTTCGCGACGGGGCAGGCCTGTTCCGGTTTGAGGTTCGGGATACCGGTATCGGCATCAAGCCAGCCATGCAGGCAAAGATTTTTGACGCCTTTTCGCAGGAAGATGTGTCAATCACTAAAAAATACGGCGGTACGGGCCTTGGCCTGACTATTTCGAACAAATTACTCGGGCTGATGGGCAGCCGTCTGCAACTGGAAAGCGAACCCGGTTTGGGGAGCCGCTTCTTTTTTGAGGTCCGGCTACAGGCTGAAAACGGCGATCCGATTGTGTGGGACACCAACAATACGCTGAGGCAGGTACTGATTGTTGACGACAACGAAAACAACCGGATTATTCTCCGGGAGATGCTGCTGATCCGTCAGATTCTGGTGGAAGAGGCTGGTAACGGGTTTGAAGCACTGAAAATTCTGGCCACCGGTCAGCGCTTCGATGCTATTCTGATGGATTACAATATGCCATTTATGAACGGGCTGGAAACGGTCGAGAAAATCAATGAATATTTCAGCGATTCGTTTGATAAACAGCCGGTTATTCTGCTGCATAGCTCACCTAACGATGAAGCGATCCAGAAAGGCAGTCAGCGGCTGTCGATTCAGCACCGGCTGGTGAAGCCCATCAAAATGCAGGATCTGTATTACGTGCTGAGCCGGTTAAAGCAAAGCAGTCAGGATCCGAAAGCGGGGGCTGCACCGGCCGGTACAGCTCCGGCAGACGCCCCGCAGACTGTCAGCTCCGGACAGGGAGTAGTGTCGGGCGGGCATATGGGCAAGGTACTGGTCGTAGAAGATAACCGCATCAACCAGCTGCTGGTGCAGTCGATTCTGAAACGGATTCTGCCCGATACGCAGGTGCTGACGGCCTTCGACGGGGCTGAAGCCCTGACTGTTTACCGGGAGCAGCAGCCGGACATGATTCTGATGGATGTACAGATGCCGGTTATGAACGGCATTGAAGCCACGCGCCGTATCCGCGCTGCCGAGCGGGATACACATGTGCCGATTATAGCCCTCACGGCCAGCAGTACGCTGGAAGAAAAACAGAAATGCCTGGATGCAGGCATGGATGATTTTCTGGCTAAGCCGATTGTCGAAGAATCGCTGATCAGGCTGTTCGGCGAATGGGGCCGGCGACAGGCAGCGCCACCTGCTCCGGTGGTCAGTCAGCTGTCCTTTGACCGTTCGGTGATGGAGCGGATGGCCGGCGGCGATCCGGATCTGACGGCAGCCTTTATTCAGGCAGCCGTTGAGGAGCTGGACGATGTTGAGACCAACCGCCTGCCTGTTCTGGTAACGGGTAGTCTGGACGTTGTCCGCAGCGAAGGGCATAAACTGTATGGCATGGCCATTACGGCAGGCATGAAACCCCTCGCCGATCTGGCCCGCAAACTCGAATACCTGGAAAGCCATGATCCTGATGCCGTAGCCGGGCTGGTGTCGGATATACAGGCAGAAATTGGCTTGATCAGGGAAGCGATTGGGACGTAACCGGCAGATTCCGCTGTCCGTCCCTTGCCTTTGTCGCGTTTCGGCCGTTTTTTAGTGAAACTGTTCATACAATACGGGAAAATGAAACGCAACAAACTAAACGTTACCCTCGGGCTTCTGTCGCTTTGCCTGACACAGACCCTGACGCCGGCCTTCGCACAGGAAGATGAAGGCGGCCGGAAAGGCAATGTCGAAGCGTCGTATACCAAAGAGATCGACGGGCTGGCAAAAAACAGGAAAGTCCAGGCCGCCTTTACATCGATCTACAACCAGAATGCCCGTAACCGTACTGAGCTGATTATGCTCACCGAGATTCCGGCCCCGCCGTTTATGGAAGAAAAACGGGGGATCCGGTATGCCGCCATGCTCAAAGAAGCCGGTGCCGATTCGGTCTGGACGGATAAGGTGGGCAACGTCATTGCGCTGCGGAAAGGTAAAAAGCGCGGCCGCGTGGTTGTGCTCGACGGCCACCTGGATACGGTTTTCCCGCTGGAAACCGACGTAAAGGTCAAATATAAAGGCGATACACTCTATGCGCCCGGCGTCGGCGACGATACGCGCGGGCTGGTAATGGTCGTGTCGGTGCTGCGGGCAATGGAAGCGGCCGGGATTGAGACGCAGTCAGATGTGCTGTTTATCGGCTCGGTAGGCGAAGAAGGCCTCGGCGATCTGCGCGGCGTAAAGCAACTCTTCAGCCCCGAAGGCCCCCGCATCGATTCCTGGATTTCGATTGACGGCGGCGACATCGGTCGCGTCAGCACGATGGGCCTCGGCTCATACCGCTACCGGATTACGTTCAAAGGACCGGGTGGCCACTCGTGGGGCGCTTTCGGTCTGGCCAACCCGCAGCATGCGCTGGGCTCAGCCATTCACTATTTCTCAAAAGCAGCCGATAAATATACCCGTACCGGTGCCCGTACCAGCTACAACGTGGGCCGGATCGGTGGCGGTACGTCGGTCAACTCCATTGCGTTTGAGTCGTGGATGGAAGTAGACATGCGGTCCGAAATTCCGGAAAACCTCGACCAGGTTGACGCCATTCTGAAAGCGTCGGTGCAACAGGCCTTACAGGAACACAACGCGATGAAACGCATGGGTCCGGCACTGACGGTAGACATAAAAAAAATCGGCGACCGGCCCTCGGGCGAATTACCGGATAACCTGCCCCTGATTCAGCGGGCGATGGCGGCAACGGCGTATTTCGGCGTCTCACCGACGGTTGGGCGCGGGTCGACCAACTCGAATATCCCGATTTCAAAAGGGATTCCGGCCGTAACGCTGGGGCGGGGCGGCAAGGCCGGCAATGCCCATGCCCTGAACGAATGGTTCTACGATGAGCAAAGCTACAAGGCCATTCAGCTGGCCCTGCTGACATTAGTGGGTGAAGCCGGGTTCGCCAATCCGTAATGGCTGACTGACAGATTCGTATATTTTTATTCAGACGCAGGCAGCGCTTATCAGATGAGCTTCCGTATTGGTTAGTGTAAGGCATAACAACAACCAATTACCATGCGGATTTTCATTATGTTAGCAACGCTGCTGTCGGTATCGGCGGCATATGCGCAGGACAACATCATCCTGCGTAACGGAGACGAGATTCCGGCAAAAGTACTCGAAGTCGGCCGGCAGGAGTTAAAATACAAAAAGTCATCCAATCCGGATGGGCCCGTGTATACGGCTCCGTTAAGCGATGTATTCCTGGTTAAATACGCCAATGGCACCAAAGACGTATTTGGCGGTAATGGTCCCCGGAACGACAGACCCCGTCCGGGTGTACGGCCGGACGAAATGCGCGGAGACCGGCCGGGGCCTGCTATGCCTGGTCCGGGTGTGCGTGATGTAGAGCAGTTGCGGTACCGGAACCGGTGGTTTAACCGGCATTTTGAAGCAGGAGCCGGCCAGCGCATGTCGATGCAGGAAACGGGGGCCATGATGCAGATGCAGCCTGGTGCGCGGCAGGCGTTTGATCGTGGCCGTACCTTACGTAACTGGTCGCTGGGAACGGGTGTTTCGTCGCTTGTGCTGATCGGTGCGGGGGTAGGTACTGCCGTGGCGGGCCATTGGGATAACCGTGGGATGATGGGGCGGCCTGACCCGCAGGCACAACAGACCAATGATCCCGGAGACAGAGGCCGGCGCGGACATGATCAGATCAGTCAGCGGCACGCCGGGGCCGCGCTGGTTGGCGGCGGGGTTCTGCTCGGGCTGACATCGCTCTGGCTGAACCATCGGGCGGCGGTAAACTTCCGCCGGGCGGCAAACCGGTATAACGGACGGCAGGCAACATCGTTACAGCTTACACCAGGTACGCAGGGGGTAGGGGTTGCGCTGCGGTTTTAGCTAACACACGAACGTAGCCGGGCTTCCTGCGGGAGGTCCGGTTTTGTTTCGGAGCACCTGCCTAAAACATATTCCAGAGAATCAGAACGATACCATAGACCTTCTCCACATTGCTGCGTAGCCGGCCAATGGCCTGATAGATAAGGTTGTAAACGGCATCCAGCGAAATGGCCATTTCGGCCGCAATTTCTTCATTCCGGCGGTTACTGTAAAATTTAAGCATCACGGCTTCTTTCTGCCGGCCCGTAAGTTTGTCGAGGGCGCGGACAATGGCGTCCTGCTGTTCCTGCGAAATCTGCAGATCAATCAGCTCCTGTTCGGCCGAACGGGTGCTTTCCAGCTCACTCACCGTTTCGTCACTTGTCAGAAGGTCGAACCGTGCATTTTTCGAAAACACATTGAGTAGCCGGCTTTTAAGTGCCCGCAGCAGATACGGTTTCACGAGCGTAACACCGGTCAGCGAATCGTGGTGGTTCCAGAGGTAAAGAAACAAATCCTGGATGCAGTCTTTGACCACATCTTCATCGGGATTGAGGTGCAGGCCATACCGGTATAACAGGCTGAAATAGCGCCGGTACAGCAGCGCATAGGCCCGTTCCGAACCTGCCTGCATCTCCTGCCACAGCAAGGCATCGGCCTGATCGGCAGCGCTCCGGTGTTCGTTCTCCGGTTCGGTAAGGCGGTCCGTCGGTACGGGTGACCCCTCCTGGTAACTGTCAGTTAAACGTGCTGTCATCTTCGTTTGACGTGCAAATGGCATACGTAAAAAGTAAAACTCCGGTCAATTCGTACTGTCCCGTATATGCAAAATCTGCTTCAGGCAAACAGCCTGAAGCAGAGCGTTATGTGGATGGTCAGGGACCTACTGTTTATCCCGTACCGACTGAAGCAGCTTTGTCAGCTCCGCAACCACTTCCGGGTGTTTACCGGCCACGTTGGTGCGTTCGCCGATATCGGCTTTCAGGTCGTACAACTGCGGCTCAGGCAGATTTCCTAATTCCATGCTGGTCACTTTCTGATAGGCAGGTCCGTCGCTTGGTTCGATGTATTTCCAGTTGCCTTTCAGAATCGACAGGGTATTGTTCAGGGCCTGTTCGACTACATAAGCCCGTCCGGCACGGTCTTTACCCAGCAGTGTATTCAGGCTGTTGAAACTGTCGGCCGACTCCTGCGGGCTCAGTTTCTGGCCGGTCAGCGCCGCAAACGAATGCAGCAAATCAATCTGGCTGATCAGGGCATCCGATGTGCCCGGTTTCACCTTGCCCGGCCACCGGACGATGAACGGCACCCGCGTACCGGCATCAAACGCACTGTATTTGCCGCCCCGCAGTGGTCCTGCCGGTGTATGCCCGCCCAGTTTCGTAACTGCCTCATCCTGATAACCATCATCGACCACCGGTCCGTTGTCGCTGCTGATGATCACCATGGTATTTTCCTTCAGCCCCAGCTTATCCAGCGTTTTCATCAGCTCGCCCACACACCAGTCGAGTTGCAGAATAGCATCGCCCCGGGGACCCATGCCGCTTTTGCCGGCAAACCGGGAGTGCGGCATTCGGGGAACGTGGATGTCCTGGGTTGAGAAGTAAAGGAAAAACGGCCCTTTCCGGTTCGCTTCAATGAAGGCTTTGGCCTTGCCGGTAATCACATCCGCCATTTCTTCATCGACCCAGCGGGCGGTTTTGCCGCCGGTCATATAGCCAATCCGGCTGACGCCGTTTACAATTGTCTGATCATGCCCGTGCGAAAACTTCATTTTCAGCAGCTCAGGGTGGTCTTTACCCGTGGGTTCATTGCCGATCGGTTTCCCGTAGCTGACCTGAATCGGGTCGGCCGGGTCGAGGTTGATGACGCGGTGGTTTTCGACATACACGCACGGTACGCGGTCGCCCGTTGCCGGAATCAGGAACGAATAGCTGAACCCGATTTCGAGGGGCCCCGGCTTGATGTCATGATTCCAGTCCGGACCACCCTGCGGTCCCAGGCCGAGGTGCCATTTGCCGACTACACCGGTCTGGTAACCGGCCCGCTGCATCACACCCGGCAGTGTAACCTTATCCGTCGGGATCAGCAGGGCCGCATCGCCGGGAGCAATGCCGGTGCCTGCCTTCCGCCAGGCATAGCGGCCGGTCAGCATCGAAAAACGCGAGGGCGTACAGGTCGCTGCCGTGGCATGGGCATTGCTGCACCGCAACCCGGCGGCGGCCACCTGGTCGATGTTCGGGGTTTTGATTTTGGTGGCCCCGTAACAGCTGACATCGCCGTAACCAAGGTCATCGGCATAAATGATGACGATGTTCGGCTTTTGCTGGGCATGGACGCTCAACGCAAAAACGGCGAGCGCAAGGGCTGAAAAGTAACGCTTCATGCAGTTGGGTTTGTGTGAAAACCTTATTTCAGGTTCGGGTTAATGTTGACTTCACTCTGCGGAATCGGCCACGTTTCGTCCGTGCCGGTCCGGAAGTTTTTCGTTGTGACAAACCAGCGGGCATACGGATCGTTGGTGGCGGTGTTCTTTTTGCGGAGGTTTTTCGCATTCGGGAACGCAGCTCCGTAAAAATCGCCTTTTAACACATCCCCTGCAATTTTCCAGCGCTGTAAATCCCATAGCCGGATACCTTCAAAGGCTAATTCGTTCCGGCGCTCGCGGCGGAGGATGGTGCGGAGCTGTGCCTGATTGGTAACCGTTACACGGGGCAGATTCACGCCCGGCCGCCCCCGCACGAGATTAATCGTCTGGTCGAGTAATGCCTGATCAACCGCCCCGGATTCCAGCCGGGCTTCCAGATAGCTGAGCAGTACTTCCGCATAGCGGATAATGGGCAGGTCAATGCCGGAGTTCTGTAAATCGCCGGTCAGACCGTCCCAGTTGTACTTCCGCAGGCCGAAACCGGTACGGGTTGCCTGTTTGGTGGTCGTCAGCTGGTCCACCGACCGGGTCGAATCGGGGTGGGTAATGTAGGTGATATTCTGGAATGTCTGCTGGTTAAACAGCACGTTGTAGCGCAGCCGCGGATCACGGTTGGCCGTCGGGTCGGTCACCGAATAGCGGGGATCGGTGAATGAAAACGGCGTGCCATCAGTAAATTCATACGACTCAACCAGACTCCCCAGCGGATTAAAGAGGTGCCAGCCCCCGTTGACGGCCGGGAAGAAATGCTGGTCCATGGCATTCGGGGCGAGGTCTTTCACGTACTGGGTGGCAAACACCAGCTCGCGGCTCGCCTCGTTGGTGCCGTTGAACAGACTCGGGTAGCTCGGATCGATGAAGTTGTCGCCGAAGTCGATGATGGTTTTATAGGTTGCTGCTGCGTCACTGTAGGCATAGGCGGCCAGCTGCGCACGGCCCAGAAACGCCAGCGCGGCTTGCTTGGTGGCGCGCCCCCGCTCGGTAGCCGCCAGGTCTTTCATCCGTGGCAGATCGGCGGCCGCGGCGGTAAATTCGTCGGTAGCAAACTTAAGCACTTCTGCCTTAGTTGCTTTGGTTACGGTATTGGCTTCGTCCAGCGACAGCGTGCGGGTTACCAGAGGCACCGAACCGAACGTCTGCGAGAGGTAGAAAAACTGACAGGCGCGGATAAACCGGGTCTCCGCAATCATCCGTTTGATTTTCGCCTCATCGACCGGTGTTTTGGCTACGTTCTCCAGAAAGTAGTTGCAGCGGGCAATGCGCGAATAGCTGGCGCTCCAGTAGTTACCCAGATAGGCATTGGTGGCAACCAGATTGCCGTTGGTCAGCTGGTTGATGCCCGAGTTATCCCCGCGCCGGTCATAGGCATTGTCGGTCGCGACGTCGAGCATGATCAGGCCGTGGTACGACCACCAGTCGGTTGCCGAAAATTCTGCCCCGGTAGCAGGAGCGGCCAGCATCTGGATATTCCCCCGGTATACGCCCGTGAGCGCAAGCAGGGCATTGTTTTCGCTGGTCCAGAACGTTTCGTTAACGAAGTTACTCAGCGGACTTTTATCTAATTCGTCTTTGCAGGACCACAGGGAGCTGGTGCCGGTCAGCAACAGCGCGAGTGAAACCGTACGTATGTTGTTTATCAGTGCTTTCATGTCAGTGAACGATCAGGTTAGAAGGTTACGTTGAGGCCAAACGTGTAATTGGACATAATAGGATAATAGGCCCCGCCCGTATTGATTTCCGGATCCCAGCCCTTGCGGTAGTTGCTCCAGAGTTTCAGGTTTTCGCCGTTGGCATAGACGCGTACCGTCGCGATGTTCAGCTTTTTGGTCAGGACCGATGGAATCGTATAACCAAGCTGCACATTTTTGAGGCGTAGGTAGGAGCCGTTCAGTACCCAGAACGACGACGTAAGGGTGTTGTTGGTACCGGTGTTGGAAATCAGTTCCAGCCGCGGATAGCCGGCATTCCGGTCGGGGTTGGCGGCTGTCCAGCGCTCGTCCATCTGCCACTTCTGGATGTTGCCGTTCTGGAAAATAGCCCATCCTGCGTAGTTGTTCAGGTACCCGCTTACCCCGCCGACGCCCTGGAATAAAACGCCCAGGTCAAAGCCTTTATAGTTGGCTGTCAGGTTGATGCCGTACGTAAACTTCGGAATGGTGCTGCCCAGCAAGGTGCGGTCATACTGCGCGTCGACCTTGCCGTCCGGTTTGCCGTCGGGTCCGCTGATGTCCTTATAGCGGATATCGCCGGGCTTCGGATTCGGGGCGATGGCGGTCTGGTTGGCCCAGCTGTTGATGTCGTCCTGGTTGGTAAACAACCCGTCGGCTACGTAGCCATAGTACAGGTTCAGCGGATAGCCGATGAACAGGTCACTGCCGTTACCGACCAGCCCGTTCGGTTGTTTTACGTTACCGACGCCCAGATCAAGCACCGTGTTTTTGGTGTAGGTCAGGTTGGTACCGACGGAGTAGCTGACATTGCCGAGCTTGTGGCGGTGTTCGAGCGTAAATTCCCAGCCCTTATTCGACAGGCGGCCCGAGTTTTTCTGCCCGACCGTAAACCCGAGTACCTGCGCCACGCTGGAAGCAGGACTGACGAGAATATCGTAGGTATACTTATCGAAATAGGTAGCACTGACACTAAGCAGCCGCTTAAAGAAACTGGCTTCCAGCCCCACATCGGTTGTCTGGGTCGATTCCCAGTGCAGCGTCGTGTCGGTGATGGTGGTCCGGGCCACACCGGTGTTGATGATCCCGCCAAACGGATAGTTGTAGCCGGTGTTGAGCAGGTTCTGGTACGGATAATCCGAGCCGATGTTCTGATTGCCCAGCGTACCATGCGAGGCGCGCAGTTTCAGCTCATCCACCCACGTCAGGTTGTTTTTAATGAAGTTTTCCTGACCAATACGCCAGCCTACGGCCACCGACGGGAAGAGGGCATATTTCTGATTTTTCGGGAACCGCGATGATCCGTCGAACCGCAGCGCACCTTCTACCAGGTATTTGCGCTGGTAGTTGTACTGCGCGCGGCCGAAATACGATTCGAGTGCCCACTCGGTGGCACTGCCGCTGGTTGTCTGCGCGCTGGCATCACCGGCGTTGATAACGGTCACCGAGTTGCCGGGCAGGTTGCTCCGGCCCAGTGCCATCGACTCGCTGAACGCGGTCTCGAACGAGTAACCCGCCAGTGCTCCGAACTCATGATCTCCGATATTGGTCTTGTAGTCGGCAAACGCCTGAAGGGTCCGGTAATTATTGCTGCTGATGGTTTCGTTGAGCGACGACGGCCCCAGAGCAATGGTTGCATTCAGCCGTTGTGCCGCCAGGAAGCGCGAGCCCCGCTGGTTCAGCTGCGTATAACCGCCGAGGACGGAAAAGGTCAGATCCGGAATGATTTTGTAATCTAACCGGAGGTTTGCGCCTAAATCCGTGCTTTTTGCTTTATAAAACGAGTCGTTCTGTAAATACGAAACCGGTGTTCCCTTGTTCGATACCCCCGTACCCCAGTCACCGTTTTTGTACCGGATCGTGTAAATCGACGGCATCCGGATGGTGTTGCTGATGATTCCGCTCATGTCGTTAAAATCCAGCGTGGCGGGTGGCGCCGGCTGGTGATCTTCCGACTGAATGCCCGACAGGCGGGTGGTCAGTTTCAGCTTTTTCGACAGCTGATTGGTCAGGTTCAGCCGGACGTTGTAGCGGTCAAAGTTGTTGCGCTCCAGGATGCCGGCCTGACCCAGAAAGCCGAATGACAGCAGGTACTGGGTGTTGTCGGTGCCGCCGGAAATGCTCAGGTTATGGCCCGTTTGTGAGGCCTGCTTTTTCAGCGTCGAGGCGATGAAGTTGCTGTTCGGGTAATTGTCCGGGTCCGTACCGTTCTGGAAAAGGGCGATCTGCGCGTCGGTGTACGAGTTCGGGACGGCCTCGTTCAGGAGCCGCGCATAATCAGCGGAGCTAACGAACTGCGGTGTAGCGGTCATTTTCTGAATACCGACGTAGCCGTTGTAGGTAATCCGCATTTTGCCCTGTTTGCCGGTTTTGGTCGTCACCAGAATGACGCCGTTGGCGGCCCGTGCTCCGTAGATGGCTGCCGATGATGCATCTTTCAGGACCGAAATCGACTCGACATCATTGGGATCAACGTTATTGAACGAGTTGGCCGGAATGCCGTCGATAAGGATCAGCGGGGCCGTTGAGGCCGCAAACGACCCGACCCCGCGTATCTGGATGCTGCCGCCGCTGTTGCCCGGCTGCCCCGAGCGCTGGATGACGGTTACGCCCGGCAACTGGCCCGTAAGCCCCTGCGACAACTGACCCACCGACCGTGTGTTAATTTTCTCGCCGTTGAGCTGGGCAATCGACCCGATGACGTTGGTTTTCGACTGGGTACCGTACCCGACGACCACCACCTCGTTCAGCGATTTTACATCTTTTGCCAGCTTTACCGACAGGGTGGCTTGCCCGTTGAGCGGGAGTTCGCGGGCGATATAGCCGATGTACGAGAAGACCAGCGTTACGTTGGCATCCGGCACCGACAGGGTGTATTTGCCGGTTGCATCGGTAACGGTCCCGTTGGTGGTGCCTTTCACGATGATACTGGCTCCCGGCAATACCTGACCGTCTTCATCGGTGACGGTTCCGCTCACCTGAAGGACACGGGCTTCCTGAACGGCTGCCGGTACCGGACTCACATGTCCCGATTCTGTACTGCCCGGCTTCGGCTGGCGCCGGTCGCGTTCGGCAAAAATGAGGTAAAAGCCGGTCCGGAGTTTTTCGTACCGCAGACCCAGCGGCGAAAGCAGGGAGGTCAGACTGGCCTCTAATTCGGTTTCCTGCCGCGTTTTCATCACCGGAGCCCCCGATTTAATCAGTTTGCCCTCCAGCAGATCGCTGTCATAATTGATACTGACACCGTAATGGCTCCCCAGTTGCGACAACACAGTTGTCAGCGATTTCGCTGCCTTCTGA